>JBPOHA010000082.1:0-1635 GCA_052036095.1 Bacillota bacterium | reverse complement strand
CGAGGGCTTAACCATAATAATATGATTAAGAGAAAGATAATAAGCGTTATGGAAATAACAATAATAGGAAGATATGAATAAATGAGAGCTAATAACTATATATTTTTGAGTGTGCTACAAATTAAATTTAAATTTAATTTGAAAGTATACAAAACTTTTCTGGTGACGATAACATTGAGGTAATACCCGTTCCCATCCCGAACACGGAAGTCAAGCTCAAATGTGCTGAAGATACTTGTGGGTTACCCTGCTTGGAAAATAAGTTGTCGCCAGATTTTTTTTATTATATATATAAAAAGACATATATAAGTTAAGATTACTTAATTTATATATGTTTTTTGCTATTTATGGAAATATATTTTAATGATATTTAATATATTTTAAATAATATTTTGACATTATAATAAAAGTGTTATAAAATTATAATAAAAAATACTTATGTGCAATTTATTTAAAATATAGTTTAATAAAGATTCCTTCAAGTGTATTAAGGAGAAGAAATGAGCGAAAGCATAAATCAGTATAATAAATCTTTAAAAGAGATAGATGAATTTAATAGAGAAGAATTGAAAAAACAAGTGGAAGAAAATAAAAGATTTTATAAAGACTATCAAAATATTATAGACAATGATGAAAAAATGAAAATAGTAAGAAATGATAATATAATAATTACAAAAACCAAAAGTATTGATTATTTACAATTTAATCGTTTGCTTGGATTTAAAGATGATTTAGTTCATGCTTTTACTTTTTCAAAGCATGGTATAGGATTTAAAAGATATGAAGATGATAATACTAGAATAAATTCTTTTGGTGCATTAGCTAAAGAATTTAACTTAAATATTATGAATATTATTCAACCTTTCCAAAATCATACAGACAATATTTATTCTTTTAAGGATAAAGAGAAATTGCCTAATCCATTATTTGAATATGAGTTACATGATATTGATGGGATAACTACCAATCTATCTAATTTGCCAAGTTTAATGACGGAAGCAGATTGTGTTCCAATCTTAATATATGATCCAATGAAAAAGGCATATGCAAATATACATTCGGGTTGGAGAGGGACTATAAAGAAAATTGTACAAAAGGCTATTTATACATTAAAGAAAGAGTATGGTTCTAAAAGCGAAGATTTAATTTGTGCAATTGGACCAGCTATTCATAAAGAATGTTTTTTAGTAAATGAAGATGTTGTTGATATTTATAATAATATATTTAGAATATTTATTGAAAAGAATGATATAATTGATAAAACTGATTTATTCAATAATAAAGGGCAACAAAGTCGAATTGACAACATTTTGCTAAATAAATTAATGATGGAAGAAATGGGAGTTTTAAAAGAAAATATTATAGATTCAGAGATTTGTACGTCATGCAACTCTTATGAATTTCATTCTGCTAGAAATGAGCCAGATAAATATCAAGTTAATGGATGCTTAATGATGATTAAATAAATTTGAATTTTATAATAGTGAAAGTGTAAAATATAATTAAGTTTAAAATTAACAAAGGAAATTTTAAGTACAAAGAATAATAAGCAAAAAGTATTAATAATATAGAAAAGAATAAACAAAAAGTAAAAATAATAAAAAAATAAGCAAAAAGTATTAATAATATAAAAAA
>JBPOHA010000019.1:0-1874 GCA_052036095.1 Bacillota bacterium | reverse complement strand
ATAACGCAATTAGGTTCTGTGTCGTTTCTTTCAACTCCTATTTCGTTATATACTCTGCGTGAATTATATGGCATAGTTTTTGCAGATAAATACTTTTTTGTTTTCGAATTATATGAAAAATTTCTTGAATAAGAATTTATATCTGTAGATCCCATTAGTTTTATTTTTTCTTTTTCTAAATTTGTAAAGCCATATAATACTCCATTTTTTCCAACAGGAGCACATCCTACGAAATCTTGATTAATATATGACATTGATATTATATGATTTGATTTGTCTTTTCCTTGATGCCATCTATTTTGAAAATTTGTTTTTTCCTCAGTTTCAACTGTATTAACGAATTGTGCATCTGTACTATGTACAAAAAAATTGAAATTTTCTTTTAGTCTTACTATTTCTATGTTTTTTGATTCATTATCTATATAATTTTCAATATTGTTGTTTTGTTTAAGCATTATTTCTGTCTTAGCTAGCTCTTTAGTATAGCTCATTGCATATTCATTTGCGATTTTCTCTTTTATATCTAATATTTCCTCTGGTGTCCACCTTTCATTTGTTGAGAAAAATAATTTGTCAATATTTTTAGGTTCATTTTCCTCTGTTATATTTTCTATTGAATTAACTAGATTTAAGAATTTTGAATCTTTAATTTCGTCTTTCTCACTAGCAAATTCATCAATTAAACTTTGACATTCTGTATATGACATTGCTAAAAATTTGTTAAAATATACATTTTTTTGTATTCTATGTCTTTTGCATTTTCATATTCTTTAATATATTCTTCGTCTAACTTTTGTTGATAATTCTCTTGTGGTTTTATTGATATAATATCTCGAAAGCTTTTAGACTTGCAGCTTAATATTGCAGCATTAACTATATCTTGCTTTTTTGTTTTCGTTAAATCAATATTTGTACATTCTCTATATAAATATGTTATCAAATCCTCATTTTTTATTTGATTTGAATAGATACTTTTTGATTCTTTTACTTTATTAGCAATGATATCAAACATTTCCGGATATTTTTCCTCTAAAGTTATAACCATTTTTGATATATTAGGGAATTTTGACAACATAACAGTATAGTCTCTGCCTAATTTGTCCAATATGTTTTTCTTAAATATTTCAAAATTGACATTTTCTAATGCTCTTGGATTTTTTTCTAATATTTCTTCTATTAATTCTATATTTTCTTTGTTGAACATTCCATTTTCAAAACATTCTAAGAAGTTAGCTTCATCACATACATATTTAATTTTATTTGCAATTTCTTTGCAATCTGTTTTTTGGCCTTTTCTAGTCTTTCTTTAATATTATTTTTTATTATTTCTTGATTTTCTTTTTTGAATTTTGATAATATTAAATTGTTTGAAAAAATTGATTTTAAAAATATTTCATTATCTAAACTATCACATTTAAAGTCTTCATTTTTTAGCCTTTGCATTATTATGTTTTCTATTTTTTCTATATTTTCATTTTCTCTCCTAGGTATATTAGCCATTATGCTTAACAAATTTTTGCTAGAAAATTTAGCTAATTCATTTGGAAATTCCATTATAAATCTGCCAAGTCCACTGTATCTTATATTCACATCTTCAGAGTATAAATCAAATATTCCGAGTGGCTTTGTTAAATGAATTAAACAGATACACACTTAATGTATCTTGTTCTTTTATTATCCTTTCAATTAAAGTTTCTTTAGTGTCCATTATTTTTCCTTTTCCACATTTATTGCAATATTTTCTAGATTTTAATTTTTTACTCTAATAATAAACTATTTCCCAATTCTTTCATTTGTTCTATGTTTTCATCGCTCATTGATGATTTTATAGTAACCATTGGTTCTATTATTTCTAAGTTTTTACCTTGTGATAA
>JBPOHA010000021.1:0-11533 GCA_052036095.1 Bacillota bacterium | reverse complement strand
AATTATTTTTTTTAATTATTTTTTAAATTATCTTTTGCAATTATTTTTTTTAATTATTTTTTTAATTATTTTTTTTAATTATTTTTTTTAATTATTTTTTAAATTATCTTTTGCAATTATTTTTTTGTTTTAATTTTTTCCTTTACTTTTTTTTCTTTGCCATTTTTATCATTTGTTGCATTTATATCAATTTTTTCAATATATCCAGGCTTTTCAAGTAATTTGAACATATTATTTTTATATTTTTCTACCCCAGGTTGATTAAATGGATTTACCTCAAGAAGCTTAGCAGACATTGCGCATGCCTTTTCAAAGAAATAAATTAATTGTCCAATTGTTTCTTCACTAAGTTCTGTCATATTCATTAATATATTAGGAACTCCTCCATCAACATGAGCTTCAATTGTCCCTTCCATAGCTTTATTATTAACGTAAGATAATTTTTTTCCTGTTAAATAATTAAGGTTGTCAAGATTATCTTCATCTGTATTTATAATAATATCGGATGCACTATTTTCAATATTAATTACAGTTTCAAACATTAATCGTCTTCCTTCTTGAATATACTGTCCTAAAGAGTGTAAATCAGTAGTAAATTCAGCTCCAGCAGGGAATAATCCTTTATTTTCTTTTCCTTCGCTCTCTCCAAAGAGTTGCTTCCACCATTCAACTATATAATGCATTTTAGGTTCGTATGTAATTAGCATTTCAATAGACTTTTCATTTTCATAAAGTAAATTTCTCACAACAGCATATTTATAACATTCATTATACTTCAATGATTTGTCCGAATATTTATCTTCTGCAAAAATTGCTCCTTGCATCAATCTATCTATATCTATCCCACTTGCAGCTATTGGCAAAAGTCCAACAGGAGTAAGAACAGAAAATCTACCACCTACATCATCTGGAATAATAAAAGTTTCATATCCTTCTGTTTCTGCAAGTTTCTTTAAAGCGCCTTTTTTGCTATCAGTTGTAACATATATTCTTCTTCTAGCTTCTTCAATCCCATATTTATTTTCAATAATTTCTCTAAAAATTCTAAAAGCAATAGCTGGCTCAGTTGTAGTTCCTGATTTTGATATAACATTAATGCTAAAATCTTTACCTTGTAAAATATTAATTACATCATTAATATAGTTAGGGCTAAGGTTATTTCCAACAAAAATAATATGAGTGTTAAGATTTTCCATAGCATACATTGAACTATGTAATGCTTCAATTACAGCTCTTGCTCCTAAATATGAACCACCAATTCCAATAACTAACAATATATTTGAATCTTTCTTTATTTTATTAGCAGCACGTTTAATTCTTTTATATTCATCAGAATTTATATATGTACTAGGCAATTTAAGCCAACCACAAAAATCCGATTCATCTTTTACCATCTCATTTAGTTCATTGTCTATATCTTCAACTACATCTGTATGTTCTAATATTTCAGAATCTGTAAATCCACAATTTTTAAAATCCATTTTAATATTTGATATTTTAATATTTTTCATCCTAATATACCAACTTTCTGAAGGGCATCTATTTTTTCCTTCGTTTAATATAATTTCAATTTTATTTATTTTATACTAAATTGAGATACTTTTTCAATAGTTATTCAATAATATTTAAAAAAACTATAACTTTAATATACAAAGTTATAGTTTTATAAGTTATTCAATTTTTTATTTTTTTAATTTTTATTTTTTCAATTTTTATTTTTTTAATTTTTATTTATTTAATTTTTATTTTTTCAATTTTTATTTATTCAATTTTTATTTATTCAATTAAAATTCTTTCTTCTACATTTTCTATTTCATATTCCATTTTTCTTTGATTGTAAATTTAATTTCTGTTGGTGTTATAAAATTTATTCTTTGATTCATTAATACTCTCTGTGGATTTATGCAAGTAATCTCCTGCATTTTTTGTTTTCCTATTATTTTTTCGATTTTTCTTACCGCTTCTGGCATCTGATTATATATAGAATCCATCTTGTGCACATCTGACCCTAAAAAATATACCATATCATTTTCTAATAATTTTTTAAATATTATTTGAGCTCTTTTTCCATATTGTCCTAATATACTTCCATAGTTGCATTGCATAAATACTCCATTTTTTATTAAATCACAAATCATATTAGGACTTTCTTGTATGTATGAGTATCTCTCAGGATGAGCCAAAATTGGTACAATTCCTACTTCTTCCATTTTATACACTATTCTGTTAATATCCATAGGTTGAGAATTCATTGGCAATTCAAATAGCAAATATTTGCTTCCATTTACTGTTGATATTTTTCCTTTTACTACTAAGCTTACTAAATTATCTGATATATAGCTTTCATTTCCTATAAATAAACGCACATTAATATTATTTTGAATAGCAATTCTGTTTAATTTATTAACGTAAACTTTATTAGTATTTCTTGTTGTTTCATAATATCCCTCAATATAGTGTGGTGTAAGCACTATCATATTAAATCCTGCTTTCTCAGCTTCCCTTAATATATTTATTGTTTCATTTATATCTCTTGATCCATCATCTATTCCTGGGATTATATGTGTATGAAAATCTACCATCTTTCGCTCCAATCATAGTATATTATCATTTTATCATTTCCTTTTGATAATATTCTATATATTTTAATAGTGTGAAAACTTTTATTTAATAAAATTCCTCACACTATCAAATTTATATTGTTATTTAATAATTTCTATTTTGATTAACTATAATAATATTATTTATTATATAATAAAATATGATTACTTATTTTTTGATACATATCCTGCTTCGTTTACTTGTTCAATAATATCTTTTAAATTATATTTAATTTCAGTTACTTCATCATCACTATTGTTAATTATTACTTGATGTCTTTCACTTTCATTTTGTATTAATTCTGGTCTTTTTTCAAATGTATATGGCAATTCATCATATTCTGCTCTTTGATTGTTATTTATTACATAAGATTTAATTGGATTAGTAAAGTCTATCATAGTAACTTTATTAGCCATTATTTCTTCATTATTCTTTTCAATTATGTTAAAATTTGATTTTTCTTGTGCACATTCTGATTTTTCAAATGCTTCTGTAGCTTTCTTAGATTCTTCCTCTAACTTTTGAGCTTCTAATTTTTCTTCTACACTTGCTATTTGTTTTAATAAATCTATTTTTTCTTCTTTGCTTTCGAATAAATTTATTTGACCATTTTTATTTTCAGTAAGTTTAGGTTCTATATTATTAACTTCTATATTACTATTTTTTTCATTTTCTAATTGATTTTTTTCTATAACTGCTGGTTGTGTCATTTGACTTTGCATATTATTTATAACTGCTGGTTGTGCCATTTGGCTTTGCATATTATATTCGCTTACTATTGGTTGTTGAATATTGCGTACTTGGTATAAAGAGTTTCCTTGATTAATATATGATACCATTGGTTGCCCTTGAGTATTATTATAAGCTAATTGAGGTTGATATATATATGCATTTCCCTGTTGTTGTACATTTTGCATATTATATGCTGCATATACTTGTGAAGATTCTTGTACATTTGATTGTGAATAAATGGCATCGTTTTTTTCTTCTATCTTTGGAACTTGATATGTAGCTTCTGCTTGCTGTATAATTGCTGGCTTTTCTTTTACTCTTGGCATATCTTTTTCTTCTTTATTTTTATTATTAGATAAATTCTCATTGCCTTTTTTATGTTCTTTATCTGAAGCTCCATAATAATAAGATGATTCATATTTTTTCTTATTTATTGGAACTTTGTTTAAAACTATTCCTGCAATTTTACCATTTACATTTTGTATGTTTTTAACTGTTTTTTCAAGACTTTGCTTTGTTGTTTTGTTATATTCTGCAACTACTATTGTAGAATCACACATTCTTGAAAGTATTACAGAATCAGTTACAAGTTCACATGGAGTACCATCAACTACAACCATATCATACATATCTTTTAAAGTTTTAATTAATTCAAGCATCTGTACTGAGTCTAATAATTCTGATGGATTTGGTGGTATACTACCAGCTGGCATAACAGATAAATTTTCTACTTCTGTTTTTTGAATAAATTTCTCTATATAATCTTTTTTTAGACTATCTTCATCAATATTTGCTAATAAATCAGATAATCCAGGTCTTTTAGCTAATTCGAATATTTCAAATTGTCTACCTTTTCTCATATCAGCATCAACTATTAATACGTTCTTTTTAGCTTGTGCAAATGTTGTTGCTAAGTTAGATGTTACCCAACTTTTTCCTTCACCTGCATTTGCAGACGTTACTAATAATACTTTTAACTTTTTATTAATATTCATAAATTGAATATTAGTTCTTAATGTTCTAAATACTTCTGATATAGGGGACTTTGGTTTGCTATAAGTTATTAAATTACTCATAATTATACATTACCTCCGTTTTTTGTTACTTCATCATCTAATGGTATTTGTGCTGTTACTGGAATTGATACTAACTTTTCAATTTCGTCTTCAGTTTTTATTGTATTGTCTAACATATTTCTAATTAATACTATGAATATTGCAAGTATAAATCCTATTATTCCAAATTCTGCAATATCTTTTATATGGTTTATGTTTACAGGTACTGTTGGTACTTCTGCTTTATCAACTGTATATACGTTATTAATTTTATATATGTCCTTAACTTTTTCAGTAAATACTGTTGATATTTGATTTGCTATTTTAGTTGCAAGCTCTGGATCTGCATTTGTTACATCAATTGATATTAGATCAGTATCTTTTACTGAGCTTACTTTAATTTCTTTTCTAAGATTATCTTCAGTAATATCCACATTATCTAAATATGATATTACTTCTCTCAACACTGTTTTACTTTTTACAAGTTCACTATATGTAGATACAAGCTTTGAGTTGACTGTTAAATCAGTTGATATAGTTGAACTTGCAGTTGAAGTTGTAGTTTCTGTATTTGTACTATTTAATGCTAAAACCAATGTTGTTGAGGCTGTATATTCAGGCTTTTTATATAACATTGAATATACAGTTCCTAATAATAAAGCTAAAATTGTTATTATAATTATAAAAAATTTTTTTCTCCAAAAAAGTTGTAATAAATCACTAAGATTAAATTCTTCCATTTTCCTACTTCATATAATGAAAGGCTTCATATTATGAATTTTAAATTGCTATACTTCACTATTAGTGCAGTATTGCTTTTATTTCAATTTATAATATAATAAATAATTTCATTATATCCTTTCTCTAATTTATTGATTTCTTTTTTATTTGTGCATTTACTTTTTATTGTTTTCTCCGTTGTTTTTCATACAAGATTAATATGTATGAATTATCATTTATGTTTGTTTCCGTTGTTTTTTCTTATAAAATCCGCTTATAATTTTATTTGATTTAATTTGCAGATTCTTCTAGTGATTTTATTATAGCACACTTTTTAAATTATGTAAACAGTTTTTGTAAATTATTTTTGTAAAGTAACATATACAGCACAAAAATAGCCTTTGTGACAAAATATATTAAGTATGTCTAAAGACTCTTTCATTTTATTTAAATATTTTCTATTAAATTAATCTACAAGCTAATTTATTTGAACTTTAGCTTACTTTGTATAGTTGTATTGAAACATTTAGAATTACTCCATTTTCTATGACTCATTTTAGTTTGACTTTTTTGATTATTTGTATTGCGTACTCTTCTTCTTTTCTTCGACTTATATCGTTTTTCGATTATTTCATTTAGTATTTATCTTTTTTAACTTACTTCTTCTTTTTTTATCTTTCTTATTTTTTTTCTTTTCTCAACTTTATTTATATATATGACTATTGAGATTAGAATAATTAGAATAATCACCCATGTGATCTTTGAAGTCAATATTTCTAATATGTGCTTTATTCTAAATTGGTAAACACCCTTAATTTGTATTTCTGACACATTTAATTGATCATTGTATAGACTACCATCAATTTTAGTTATATATTTATTTTCTTCTGTTATACTAATAATCCTAGTTATTTTGTATTGATACTTTTCTTCTATCTTTTTTTCTTTGTTATACCCTGAATTAGATTGCTGATTATCATTACAATATTTTTTTGCATCGTCACTGGCTATTTTATTATTCTTTGTATCAAAGCTATTTTCTATGCAAACTAAATCTCCAATATTATAGTTAATATTTCTAATAACTACTAGGTCACCATTAACATTATAAAATTTAATTTTAAGGATTGTAAAAATAATCAATATTAATATTATTATAGATAATATTGATATTATTTTTCTATTCTTTTTCATCCTCTTTCTTAAATTTATTATCTTCACTTTCTTTTTTTAGTCTCCTAACTATCTTTTTTCTATTAGTTCTTTTTTTATGTAATGCTAATGTTAAAATTATTATTAATATTATAAACAAATATCTTATCTTTTTTAAACTTGTAATATATTTTCCTATAAAAGGCAACCTTAATACTACTTTTCCTATGATTTCATCTTGTGAAATTATATTGCTATCTTCATTTAAATTACTATCACCTTTTGTGATATATCCATCTTTAGTAGTCCTCGAAATTCTGTGTGTTATAGTTTCGCTTGTTTCTTGTTTTTTATAAGTTACAATATTACCCGCTTCAATTTTGCTATCTTTATGTACTATTACAATATCACCATTCTTTAAAGTTGGATTCATTGAATCTGTCATTATTACATAGGCTCTAAATCCTAGTACATCTTTTCCATTTTCTTCGTCATAATTTGAAATTATTAAAAGAAAGATATTATAGAAAAGTATTATTGCTATTGCAAATATTATAAGCATTATAATATTACGTTTTTTATGATTTTTTCTTTCCATAATATCCTCCTTTTTTATAATTTATTTTATATTGAGAATAAAATAATCTTTTTTAATAATTATCACTTTTTTATTTAAATTAATTATAACTCCTAAATAACTTATGATTTTTCTATTAGTTTTTAAGCATATATTCATTACATAATAATTAAATATTCATATACTTGTCCAATAAGAGTTGTATCATCATATAATTTAAATACTAATCTATATGTTCCTGTTTTTAATCCTGTTTTTGGGAAGAAATCATAATTAACATTATCACTTGGAGATTCAGTTAATAAATATTCTTTATCATAAGCAGTTTTCGTAAGTAAATTGCTTACATAATCTGATAAATCTACTAAGCTATATGTTTGATCATAAGTTGAATTGTAATCTCTTCTTTGCAATGATACTGTTATTTTAGGATTTGATAATTTAGAACTATATCTTAAATTAGCTATTATAGTATTGCTACCGTTTTTGGTTGTACCAGTATCTTTTGATATTATCTTATCTTCATCATCTGTTGTTACTTTTAAACCATACGCACCATTAATTATATAGATTTCTTTTTCTACTGAATCTGATGCTGTCAATCCATAATAAATTCCGTCAGGTGATCCAAATGATTCTATCTTAATTTTATATTTTCCTGTTGCTAATGTTGTATTTTCTGATGTATCTATTGAGATTTTTGATAATACATTTGAAACCTTCTCTGCAATGTTTATTCTTGTAGTCCCATCGATTCTAGGATAATACTTTTCCCCATTCAATGTCATATTTATACCTAATAAACTGTCACTATTTAGTTGATTTCCATTTGAATCAAACCATGTTATCTTAATTCCCATTTGATTATTAAAATATCTAGTATCATATATAGTTTTTGAATTAATAATATTTTGCTTATATTCAGTAGTTACATTTAAATTAAACTTTTCTTTTAAATATATTGTACTTTTTGAGGTTTCCGCTGACACTTTAATTACGGCTGATTCATTTGTATATAAACTGTATCTATTAGGATCTCTTTCGATACCAAGTACACCAATAATAGTTTGTCCATCAGTACTTTGCAACTCCATTAATAATGAATTATCTATTTTCGTTTGACTCTCATTTGCTTCGCTAAAATCTATATGAAATATATATTTCTCATATAATAAATCTTGCGTACTATCATAATAATTATTATAGGCATTTGATTCTACATAAGGTTCATTTGTACTTCCCATTTTTATAAAATCTGACAAGTAATACTGATATTTTCCTGCTGTTTCATCTGCCTGTGTTACTATATAATAATAAGTTGTATTTTTTACCATATCTAGCATTGTAATTTTAGTATTTTTCTTATACGCATAAGCATTTTCTGATGAGTCTCTTGATACTAAACATCTTTTTTCATTTTGATAATCTTTATAATGTTTATTTGATTTAAATTCTGGTATATATAATGAATCAAATATTGAAAATGTGCCATCACTCGTAATTGATGTTTGTGTAGTTGTAAATAAATCAAATTCTTCTCCTGGTGATACAGCTTGTTCAAAATAATCATCTTGATATAATGCTGTTGACATTGTAATATTAATGTCTATATATGAAACCTTATAATTTAAATCATCTACTGGTATTAATGCTTGAAATCTTATCTTTACAGTTCCTAATGTTTGTTCTACGCTTAAATTTTGTGAATGGTATAAGCAGAATGATAAAACTGGTGTAGTTACTGAGTTTTCTGCTTTATATGTTGTTGTCCCTATATATCCTCCACCGTTTGCAGTGTGAAAATTTGTTTCGCCATTAGTCTGCCAACCATTTTTTCCACTCTTCATTGCTAATCCAAATTTAGAATTTGCTACATCAGCATCATCTTCTATTGAAGCAATTTCTGTTTTATTTACGAGTGAAATTCCATCTTTTAAACCTGCTGAAAATCCTGATAATACATATTTGCTATTTGCTGTTGAGAAACCTGTTAATGATAATTCATACGTTCCAAGTGTTGCATATTTAGAAGCTGTAAGTGCTAATTCATAAGTTGTAACGTCTAACTTTTCACCTACTAACCACATATAATATACATCATCTTCTGGAGTAACTCCTACATATTCTTCTTTTGCTGTATTAGTATCAGTTGCTTTTGTAGTATAAAAACCATCTACTTTTATATCATGATTTGCTTTATGTTGTCCTAGAACATAAGTATTTGAAGTAAATGTTCCCATATTGTCTATTGTGTCACCATTATTATATGCATGATTGTATAAACCTGTACTTGTTGCAGGATTAAAAGTATTAGTAAACATTCCCATAAATGTCATACCATTTACTTCTCCATAAGCAGTTGCCTGCTCATTTGTTGCAATATTTAAATTTTTTCCTTCATACATATATAATCTGTTATCGACATTTCTTACAGTATTTCCGCTATCATCTATTGTTGCTGTAGCTTTGGTTTCAGTACCATTAATATCAACTAAACTTGAGAAACCTTTTAGTAAATTTGCACCATAATTTAAATAAATAGTTGAATTATTTTTTATCTTTAGCAAATCAACTCTACTTAATGAAAAGAATACATTTGAATATTCATTTGTTCTATCTTTTGCTCCATCTAATGCTATTGCTGAATTAACTAATGTTAAGGTGTTCGCTCTTTGTATTGAAACATTCTTTTCAGGAACATCTGCTGTTCCATAATTTTTCAAATTAATTGTACTTGTTCCACTTGCACTTGAAGCATCTCCTGATCCAAATATACTTCCTGCTATTTTAAATGAAGTATATCCGCTCCCATTTATCTCTATATCAATTCCCTTTGTAACACTTATAAATGAGAAATCATATACTTCTGAACCGGAAGCATTTGCTTCTCCTCCTCCAAATACTGTACCTTTTATATATATTTTTGATAAAGTTAAATTAGTATTATTTACTGCACTATAACCAATATTTACATTTGCCGTACCATATACTACTGATGTATTTGCACCACCATAAATATTTCCATAAATAGTTCCACCTACAATATTTATTGTACTTGTAGAATTGTTATTTCCTGATGTTCCTGTCGCAGCAGCATTTCCTGATCCAAATGCACATCCACTGTCTGGTGTTTTTGATGTAGATGTACCTATTATCGCTTTAGATTGCACTATTAAATTTGAGTTTCCATATACAATAGCAGTAGAACCATTTCCTCCACCATAGGCACTTCCAAGAACTGTTCCTCCACTTAAATTAAGATTAGAATTTCCAGTAACTGTACCATTATTACCACCACCATAAGCATTAGTGCTTATAGTTCCACCTGTGATAGAAATATTAGTATTATTATTTATTCCTGCATCGTTTCCTCCGCCATATACATTGTTAATTGTTCCAGAGTTGATTGTAACATTTGGATTATCAACTGCTACTTGGTTTCCTCCACCAAATACAGCATCTACTGTTCCACCATTTGTTTCAACATAAGTAGTTGAGGTTGTTCCGCCTTTATTATTTCCTCCATACACATTAGTTGCATTTAATGTTTCACCAGTTGAACTTACTTGCGTATTTCCATTATCATCTTTTCCTACAATTCCATATCCAATAGAAAAATCTTCTTGGCTAAGAGTTGATAGTAATTCAAATTCAAATGAGAATGATCCTCCATTTGCTGCAAGGCCATTACTATTAGGAGTGTACCACTTATATATTTGATTGAATGTTAACTCATAATTGTTTTCTTTTAAATCAACACTACTATAATTGCTATACAATTTTGAACCTGGTATATAAATATGTGCATCCCATTTATTAATAGCTACATTAGAATTATTTTTTAATGTAACACTTACTTTTGAATATGTAATATAGCCAGGATTACTGCTTAACCTCCAACTAGAATCTTCTTTAGTATATGATATTAACATTTCTAATTTATCTACTGATGATGTACTTGATTCTGTTGTTGTTTTAATATTTGCTGTTGTTACATCTCCACTATTATTAGAACCACCATAAGCAGATGTAACTTTTCCTTTTCCAAGATTTACATTTGTAGTAGTTGCTCCTGCTTGATTACCTCCACCATATATATTAATAGTATCAGCACCATTTAATGTAATATTTGTAGTTTCAACATTGGCCTGATTGCCTCCACCATAATTATCCACAGTAATTCCTTCTGTTAATATAACATTTGAAGTAGTTGTAGTTGCTTTATTTCCACCACCATATACATTCTTAGCAGATGCTCCAACAATATTTACATTAGTAGTTGTAGTTGTTCCACCAGCATTATTTCCACCATATATACTATCAGTAACAACTCCTGATGTTGTTGTTACTGAACTATTATCAACAGTTCCTGTAACATTTGAACCACCATAAATATTATTTACTGTTCCACCTTGTAAAAATACATACGTAGTTGTTGCATCTGAAGATTTTCCACCACCATATATATTTGATGATGTTCCACCTTTAATATATACATTTGTACTTCCATTAGTATCTCCGACATTTCCGCCGCCATATATATCTTTTGTATGTGTACCACTATTTATGTTTACAGTTGTAGTTCCTTCTGTTTCGCCTATATTACCAGCACCATAAACATTTATATCTAAATCTGTATTTATGTCAACATTAGTTTTTCCATTAACTTTAGCAGTGTCTGAATATCCGTTTACAC
>JBPOHA010000077.1:0-7031 GCA_052036095.1 Bacillota bacterium | reverse complement strand
ATATTATTCCTCCATTTACTGCAATATTTATTGATACTACTGCCAATATCAATAATACTATTATTGTTACAACAAGAGCTATTAATGTTATACCTTTTACATTTTTCATTATCTTTTTTTTGCTTTTTTCTTTCATCACTTTTCTCCTTTCGTTCCCTACTTTTACTTTTTTTCCTTTTTTGTTATTTTGCTTATTGTATGCTTCTTTTTACTTTTTATATTCTTTTTAAGTATACTTTTGTTTTTTCTTCTTGTATTTTCTCTCTATATAATTTTGCTCTTGTTGTATTTTATCTTTATATTTTTTATATAAGATTTAATACATTTTTATTTTACAGTATCTATTTTCTTTTTGCAATATTTTTTCTTCAATAATTTTTGTTTTGATTTTGTTATATTTTTGTTAGCAACTTCAGTTACTTTTTTTACTTTGTTTTCTATTGCAGTTCCTTGTTTTTCAACAACTTGATTTGCAACTTCTTTTACCTTTTTTCTAAAAGTTTGTAACTGTGGAAATGCATTAATAAGTCTTTTTCCCATGAACTCCTTGTTAATCTCTTCCTTAACTTTTTCTGTTATTTCATTAGTATTGTCTTTTTTGTTTGCTTCACTTATGTCTTTAGCTTTTTGTCTTACTTTAGAAATTAATAAAAATGATATTTCTGTATCTGCTAATATTATTACTGTTAATATAAAAGTTAAAATATTTAGACACATATTAGACAATCCATTTAGCCAAGATACAAATATTGGATTTGAAAAGTAAATTATAATTAATCCAAATATTCCAAATGGTAAAATTGTCCCAGCGCATACTCTACCATTCAAGTTGAACTTTCTTTTTGAATAATCCCACCATCTTGCTTTAAATATTTTTTCCATAATATAGCTTGTCATATACTCTACAAATCCGCAAGCAATTATTGCCATGCAAAATAGTACAAATGGATCATTATAGTATTTTGTCAAGAATTTGGTCATTACTACCGCTCCTACACCATATATTGGGCATACTGGGCCAATTAAAAAGCCTCTATTTACTATCTTTTTTTCACGTATAGAACAGTTTACTTCTTCTATTAGCCATCCTCCAAATGAATAGATAATAAATAATAAAAAATATATTTCCGCTGTTTTTAAATCTCTAATCATATTATTTTTATATATTAATTAATAATATATGTTTCCTCCTTCTATTTTTACTAAATATTACATTTTTTTTACATTTTACGTTTATATCTTTTCTTTTTCTACAAAATATTGTATAATTTAAATGCTTATAGAGTATTATTCTTTACATATTATATTATTTTCTTACTATAAGTAATAACAAATTGTAATTTACTTATTAAAATATAGTCTTTAATGGAAAGGTATGTAATACATTTTTGTATTATTAGGTTGTAATATGAAATTTAATAAATGCGTTCGTTGTGGTTGTTTCTTTACTTCTGATGATGATGTTTGTCCAATATGTAAAAGTAAAGATGAAGTAGATAAAAGAAGTTTAAAAAATTATATTGCAAATAATGATGTGCCTGAAAGCGCTGAAAGTTTAGCTTTTCAATCTGGTGTTTCTATTAAAAATATAAATAGATTTCTTACGACAAAAGAATTTTCCAACTTAAGAAAATCATTTAATATAATCAAAGATTCACCAATTATAAAATTGTAATATAATTTTATTTTCCATATTATTATATAAAAACGAAATTTTTTTGTTAATACTTGTATAGTATTAAATCAATCTTTATTTCGTTTTTATTTTTTATCACTTCTGTCCTTTTCTTCTTAGCATATTTATTAATTTATCTTATCTTTTTTTATTTATTTCAATCATTCCAAATCCTATTTCATTTTTATACATCATTTCAAGAGTTTGCATTATGTCTTCGCTTCTAACTCTTGTAAAATGTCCACCATTTGTATATTCATGATATGCAGATTCTATCCTGATTTTTTTCTCTGTATCATATTCATCAGGTAAATTAAATGATGTTGTGTATCTTTCCTTATCAGTTACATCTTTTATTTTTCCAAATATAATTCTATCAAACTCTAAAAATGTTTTCGCAATATTTTTATTATTATCACCACATAATAAAAAATTTAAATTATACTTTTTTGAATATTCGTCTGTTTTTTGACGCATCGTAGCAATTATCTTAATTCCCAAGTCTTGTGCTTTTTTACTTTCTGCATGATTTTTTCCTGTAAGAACAATTAATGTTTCATTAAGCCCTGTAAATGAAATTTTTAGAGCTCCTTGCTTTAATATTTTCTTTAATTTGTCGTCTTCTTTTAATTTTTCTGAATCAATCCAAATATTTTGTTTCATTAATATCGGAAAATTATATACTTTTTTGTTTTCCTGAATTTCTAATCTTTCAATTAATTGGTCTTTTGCTAATTCCATTTTTTGATTAAGTTCTTCATAGAAATCATCTATGTTATCTTTATGTTTTAATGCAATTCTTGGCAAATTTATAGTCGTTGTAGATAAATTTCCTCTTCCTACTGATGTAATTTTATCCTCATCAACATAATTGTCAATGACTCTTCCGCCATTAGCAAAATATGCAACTTCAGTATTAAAGTCACCTTCTTTATAATATTGGCTATTATATTGAGAATCCAAAAATGAAAATGATACATTATTAATTTTTTCTACTAACTTAGTTGCTTTTTCTAATAAGTCATAATTAGGATCTGCTTTTTTAAAATTTACACCATTTTTAATTTTAAATATTATCTTTGGAGAAATTGCTTTTTTATTTTCCCCAATTCCGCTTTCTATTGCTTGGAGAAGGTTTAATGTTACCATTCTTCCTTCTTTGCTTGTATCTGTCCCTAAATTTATTGTAGTCATATCACTATTGCATAAACTATTTAAATCGTGAATTAATGCCTCCATAGATTGATATGTAGCTTTATTTGTCTTTTCTAGTGCTTTTTGATAAACAATTCTGAACATTCTTTTTAGTTCTTCAGCACCTCTTGTAAATTTATAAAATTCTTCTATATCAAAATCAATAGTAGAAAGTTTATCTATCTCTCTTTCAATACCATTTATTGCAATAAATTTATCATAATCTGTGTATTCTAATAACTCATAAATGCTTTCTCTAAATTCTTTTTTAAAAGTTTTTAGTACTCCTGGAGCCATATAATAATCAAAAGCTGGAATACTTGCACCACTATTTTGATCTTTCTGGATTCCTGCAATTGCAATTATAGTTAGCATTGCATAAGTCATTATACTCTGTGGCTCTCTCATTGAACCAGTCTCTGTTGAAAAGCCATCTGTAAATAATTTTTCCAAATCAATTTGGCAATTTTCTGTTGAACCCATTGGATAGCATTCTAGTTTTTTTATATAGATGTCACCTTTTTCGTGTGCTTCTGCAAACTTCTTTTTCATTAAATACGAAGTTGTAAATTCTTCCGATACTGTGTTTCCATAAGCTTCAATCATCTGCATTGCATTTTTATTTTCAGAAGTAATATTATCGCTATTTGATTTTGTGCTTAAACCTAATTTTTCAAGTGCTTTAAGGAATTTATGCTTACGTTTTTCTTCAAAAAAAATTTCCCTTGACTGTGCCCTTTTTTCTCTATAATCAGCAAAAGATTCGTATACATCAGTATATCCATTATTTCTAAGCTCTAACTCAATTAAATCTTGTATTTCTTCAATTTTAAGTTTGTCTTTTTCAAGAGCTAAAATTTTAGAAATAACTTTATTATAAATTTTATTTATATCATCTTCATTGTATTTTCCTTCAATACTATCAAAACCTTTTTTAATTGCAATTGCAACTTTAGTACCATCAAAAGGAACTCTTTTTCCATCTCTTTTTATTACTATAACATTAGCTAGATTCTCTTCATTCATTTTTGACCCCTTCTAAATTATTTTTTTCTAGTTATAACTAAGAAAAAAATGAAATGTTCATAGATTAATATAAAATTTATTTTTGCATTAAGTTACATTTATTACTTAGAATATTTTATACTCTCAAATTATATCAAATAACTTATTTTATTGAATTTCAAAAATTCTCTGTGAAAGTACAAAATTAGCTTTTTCTTCATCATCAGCATATACAAAACCTAGCGTTTCACCTTTTTCTGCCATATCATTAACCTTTTTCTTAAATACAAATCCTACTCTTGGATTAATCTCGTCCTCTTTCTTTTCTCTTCCTGCACCTAAGAAACAAGATAATTTTCCAACATTAAGTGCATCTAATCCAACTATCTTTCCTGTTCTATCAGCGTTTATTGGTAATATATATTTTGCTTTTTCAAATTTATCTGTGTCTTCTATATATGAAATATCTCCACCTTGATTTTTTACTAATTCCAAAAATTTCTGATATGCTTTACCATTTTCAATATTTTGCAATATCATATTTTTTCCTTCTTGTAATGAACTTGCTTTATTTGCAAGTACCAACATATTAGCTCCTAATGTTGTTATTATTTCTTTTATATCTTTAGGCATATATTTATTTTTTAAAATATCAACCGCTTCTATTACTTCAAGTATATTTCCAACAGCATATCCAACTGGCTCATTCATATCAGTAAGTACGCATACAGTTTCCTTACCAGCTAGTTTTCCAATTCTCGTCATTATATCTGCAAGTTTTTCAGCATTTTCTCTGTTTTTCATAAATGCTCCACTTCCACATGTAACATCTATTACAATTTTATTTGCACCTGCTGCTATCTTTTTGCTCATAATACTTGATGCAATAAGCGGGATACTTTCCGTACAACTAATTGTATCTCTTAGAGCATATAATTTTTTATCTGCTGGAGCTAAATTCATAGTTTGTCCAATTAAACTAATTCCATGTTCTTTAACATTATTTATAAAAGTCTTCTCATCTACTTGCGTTGTATAACCAGGAATTGAAGCCAATTTATCAACTGTACCTCCAGTAAAACCTAATCCTCTCCCTGACATTTTTGCAACTGGAATTCCTAATGAAGCAACTATCGGCATTAATATTAATGTTATTTTGTCTCCAACTCCACCTGTGCTATGCTTATCTACAACTTCTCCAAGTTCTGATAAATTAAGAACATCCCCTGAATATGCCATAGCAGTAGTCATGTCTGTTATTTCTCTATCATTCATTCCATTTAAATATATAGCCATAACTAATGCAGCAGCCTGATAATCAGTAACTTCTCCATTAGTATAATTTGTAATAAAATATTCAATTTCTTCTTTGCTTAATTCTTTTCTGTCACGTTTATGTGCAATTATATCTAAAATATTCATTTTAAATCCTTTCATTATATCATATCTTAGATGTTATAATATAAATTTTGCAGTCCGCGCTCAGCGAATAAGCGAAGCGCGACTTCCGACTTGCATCTAACGACGAATCAGTTACAAAATCTTTGATTTGTAACATAAGGAAGCAAGTCGGACGCAAGGACAATAAATTTATATTATAACATCTAAGATATAATTACTATTTATATAAAATGCGTAATAAAAGTCCTTCTATGAATCAAGCAAGGACCATATTTCTTTAAAGCATTTATATGATCTGCCGTTCCATAACCTTTATTTTTTTCAAATCCATATTCAGGATATATTTCATCATATCCCCTCATAATTCTATCCCTCGTAACTTTTGCTATTATTGATGCAGCTGAAATTGAATAGCATGTTGCGTCACCCTTTATTATTGATTGATATTGTATTCCAAAAGTATCAATTTCTCTTAAAGCATCTACTATAACTATATCTGGTTTTTCTATTCCATTTTGTTTTAACATTTCAATAACTTGTCCAAGTGCTATATTTAGCCCTTTCTTAGTAGCATTTAAAATATTAATTTCATCTATTTCTTTTTCAGATACTATTCCTACACCCCAAGCTAATGCTTCTTCAGTTATCTTTTCATATAATATCTCTCTTCTTTTTTCAGTTACTTTTTTTGAATCATTTACCCATTCTATTTTAGAATCAGGCTTCATAACAACTGCTCCAACAGCGACTGGTCCTGCTAGAGGTCCTCGTCCTGCTTCATCAATTCCGCATATTATTTTGTAACCTTCATTATATAAATTATCTTCATATTTTTTTAAATTATCTAATCTTTGACTTTCTTTTTCGTTCATTTATACCTCTTTTATGATTGAAATATTACTATTTAATATTATCTACTTTTTATATGATATTTTAAAATCTGTATTAATATTATAATATTTAAACTTTATTATTGATTATCTTCAGTATTATTTTCATTAGTTTGTTCTTGACTACTTTCTTTATTATCATTTTGTTCTTCAGTATTTTCTACTTTGTTGGCAGTTATATCTGATAGCTTATATTTTTCTTCATATCCACTTGTTATAATTAATTCACTAGTTTCATAATTTATTATATAATAACTTCCACTTTCATTTTTCATATTCAATGACAATTTATCTAAATCTGCATCTGATAGCACATAATATTTCTCATAATCAGATTCTGAAATAACTCCTAGTTTTTTAAATTCTTCAATTATTTCATCGTCTTTCACATCAGATAGTTTCTTTCCAACTAGACTATCATTATTTTTATCCAATATTGCCTTTTGCTCTTTTACTTTGCATGCTCCTTGTATTAATAACATATTAGCTTTTATATCTGCTTTTTTTTCTAAAGCTATATTATTGTTTATAAAATATACTATACCTACGATTACTAATATTATAATTGCTAATAATATAATAGCTTGAATTAATCCAAGACCTTTTTCATTGTATTCCTTCATTGCATTCTCCTATATTTAAATTACATTTTATTTATAATTTTACTGCTTTTTATTTTGTATTTTTTATATTACATCGAATGGATTATACCACAATACTTTGATAAAATCTACTATTTGTTTTAATAAAAAATATATGTATATTAATTAAAAGTGATAATGTCTTAAGTAATTAAAAGCAATAATGTCCCAAATTTATAAAAGATAATTGCATAAATCTTTTAATCATATTAAAATTAAATGGTT
>JBPOHA010000047.1:0-11410 GCA_052036095.1 Bacillota bacterium | reverse complement strand
AAAAAATAAAATAACAAAATAACAAAATAACAAAATAATTAAATAATAAAATAACAAAAAATTAAATAATAAAATAACAAAAAATTAAATAATAAAATAACAAAAAAAAATATATATATATATTAAATAAGTAAGGAATAAAGATGAAAGAAGATAAAGAAAAAAAACAAGCAACTGAATTAAACGAAAAAGTTGATTTGACTGAAATATTAGAAAAAAATAAAAAAGTTACAACTAATTCAGATAAATTGAAAAAACGTGATACTAAGATAAAAATATTAAGAACAGGGCTTCTAATAAGTCTTCTGTTTTTAATCATTATCTATTTCTTACTTAGATTATGGTATTCAAATGGTGGATTTACAATAGGAATTGATAGAGGATTTGCAAAAAAGACTGGAATTGTATTATTTGAAAAAATAAATGAAAAAAATTATAAAATTCAATTGGATGCAGGGAAAATGGACTATGTTGATAATATTTCAGTAAATTGGCTTCCAAAAGATATTGATAATGAGGCTGAGGGAACTCATAATGGACAAAACTATTTAGCATATACATTTTATGTAGAAAACATGGGAAGTGACACAGTTAATTACTGGTATACAATTTATGTTGATGATGTAATTAAGAATCTCGATAAAGCGATAAGAATAATGGTTTTTAAAAATGGAGAAAAAGTTATATATGCAAAACAAGCATCAAATGGAGAAAACGAAAAAGATACTACTAAATTTTATGCTGATAATATTGTTACTATAAATCAGGTAAAGGATTTTAAACCAGAACAAGCGGACAAATTCACAATTGTAGTATGGATTGAAGGTGATGATCCAGATTGCGTAGATGCTTTACTTGGTGGTGAAGTTAAAATGCATATGGAGATAACTGAAGAACAAATTAATAATAGTTCAAATAGTAATACAAATAACGATTAAACCAAATAGTTCAATTAGTAATACAAATAACGATTAAACCAAATAGTAATATAAAAAATAATTAAAATGAAAAAAGTAAATTATTCTTAAAGTATAACTTACTTTTTTATTTTTTTAATATTTAGATGCTGAAATCAATGTAACAAAACTATTACAAATATTACATAATTTACACTTTCATTACATTATTTTACATTTATTGACAAGCCTAAAATGCAAAGCTATAATTAATTTATAAAATTTTTATAGCGAAAGAGGTAAAAAAATGAAAAAGAAAAACCAAAGAAAGACAGCCATAATGTCAACATTACTATTATTATTATTAACAGCTATTTTATTAATCACATCAACATTTGCTTGGTTTACAGCAAACCAAACAGTAACAATTAGTACATTAAATGTTAGTGTACAAGCAAGTAACGGTTTACAAATATCTGCTGATGGTACTACTTGGAAAGCAGTATTATCAAATGAGGATATTACAGGAGCATCAACTAAGTATGCCGCTGCTAAGAACCAAATACCAAAACAATTAGCTCCAGTATCTACAGTAGGAGAAGTAGATGAGACAACTGGATACATGAACATGTTTTCAGGAAATGTAGCAGCTAATAAAGCTGGTTATTATATGATTACTTCAGATAAACAAACTGATAAAAATGAAAGTGGAGAAACAGCTACAGGTCAATATATAGCATTTGATATATTCTTAAAAGTTGATGCTTCAACAGACACACAAATTTATTTAAATGGAACAAATTCTCATGTAACATTTAAAGATGGAACACAAGATAAGGGATTACAAAATGCATCACGTATAGCATTTATAAATGAAGGAACAGTAGCAAATGGTTCTACATTAGCTACAATTCAAGCATTAAAAGGTGGAGAAACAGGTACTACATTTATATGGGAACCAAATTATGATGTTCATACTAGTGCAGCTACAAAAAATGCCGAAGATACTTATGGAATAACAGATTTAGCTGAAAAGGATGCTGCAATATTACCTTATTCTGGAATTAAAGCTGCAATAGCATCTGATAAGGCAGTAGATATAACAAAAACAGCAGCTGCAACAGATTATTTCTCAGCAGTAACTCCATCATTATCTACTACAAAAGCTAGTACTACAAATCAATCTTTAACTAATTTAAAACTAAAAGCCGGAGTAACAAAAGTTAGAATTTATATGTGGGTTGAAGGACAAGATGTTGACTGCGAGAACTCAGCATCTGGATCAGATTTATCATTTGACTTACAATTAACTACATTAGATAAATAGTGAAATAATTAATAAAAATTAATAATAATAGTTATAATATAAGAAAAGTATTACTACAAAAGTAATACTTTTTCTTTTTTGCCTATATAAATACATATTTATGCAATTTATAATATTTAATAATGTATTTGCATAAAATGTAGTAAGCCAACTTGCAAATAATTGAGATAAATTTCAAATATAGTTATAAAATTAACTGCAAAGCTAGCTGCCAGTTTTAATACATAAGGTTATAAAAATAAATAAAATTTAAACATATAAGTTTTATAAAACAAAAACTTGCATAATGTGCTATATTATGATAAAATCTGCTTATGAAAAATGTTGGTTAGTAAATACAATAGTATAAGAAAATATAATTAATGATTTATAATTAGTAAATTTTTCAAAAATAAACTATTATTTAACAAAGAGAGGAAAATTAGCCGATGAAAAACTACAATGAATTATTGAAACAAAACAATCAAGAACATCTATTAAAATTTTTAGCAAATGCTACTGAATCTCAAAAAGAATTACTATTAGCTGATATTGAAAAAATTGATTTTGACCAATTAAATAATTTATATAAAATAAGCAAGAGAAATAACGAAAAAGCAATTGACAGTATTATTATCGAACATATAAAATTTGTTGATAAATATAAAATAGAAAGTGACGAATTCGAAAACTTGAAGAAAATTGGAGAAGATGTTATTAAATCTGAAAATTATGCTGTTGTAACTATGGCTGGTGGACAGGGAACAAGACTTGGGCATGATGGGCCAAAAGGGACATTTAAACTAAATATTTCTCCAAGGCCTATGTACTTATTCGAGATTTTAGCTGAAAATTTAAAAAAAGCTAATGAAAAATATAATATTAATTTACAATGGTACATAATGACTAGTAGTGAAAATAATGAAAAAACAGTAGAATTTTTTGAAGAGAATAATTATTTTGAATATGATAAAAATTCAATTAAATTCTTTAAACAAGGTAATTTGCCATTACTTGATGAAAATGGTAAATTATTAATTGACGAAAATTATAGAATAAAAATGGCTGCTGATGGAAATGGATGCATTTACAAAGCTATGAGTAATAGCGGAATACTTGATGATATGAAAAAGAAAAATATCAAATGGGTTTTTATTGGATCTGTTGATAATGCTTTATTAAATATGGTAGATCCGATTTTATTAGGCTTAACTATAAAAGATGGAAACAAAATAGGCTCAAAATCAGTAGTAAAAAATGATCCACATGAAAAAGTTGGAGTTTTTTGCAAAAAAAATGGGAAACCAGCAGTAATTGAATATAGTGAACTTCCAGAAGCTATGGCAGAGGAAACAGACAGCGATGGTGAATTAATATTCGGAGAATCACATATTATGTGTAATTTATATAGTTTTGAAGCATTAAAATTAATTGGAAAACAAAATTTGCCATATCACAGTGCACATAAAAAAGCAAATTATATGGATCAAAATGGAAATATGATAATAGCTAATGAGCCAAATGCATATAAATATGAAGCATTTATATTTGATGGATTTAATTATTTCGAAAATATATCGATTCTAAGAGGAAAACGTGATGAAGATTTTGCACCAGTAAAAAATAAAGTTGGAGATAGTAGTCCAGAGACTGCTACAAAATTATATAATGATTATTGGAGCAAAAATAAATAAAAAATATTTGCATATTGAAAATTGATTTGTGTAAGAAAAAATAAAATTATATTGTGTAAGCAAAAATTTATGAAAAGTATATTTATGAAAAAAATAAAAAAATATTATATATAAACGTGCCTATTTGTTGAAATTAATTTAGAAAGAGACAAAATAAGAAAGGAAAAAACTAATGAATAGTGACAAAATTGAAGAATGCAAGATATTAAATTTATATAGTTTAGATGAAACTATAGCAAAGCCTTTACTTGAAAAATTAACATATCCATGGGAGGCATTACCAAGAATACATGATTTCATTTTAGAATTAGGAAAGAATCTTGATTCTAAAGAATATAAAAAAGTCGGAGAAGATGTATGGATTCATAAAACTGCAAATGTTTTTGCATCTGCATATATAAAAGGACCAACAATAATTTGCAAAGATGCCGAAATAAGACATTGTGCATTTATAAGAGGTAATGCTATAGTAGGAGAAGGATGTGTAGTAGGTAATTCAACTGAACTTAAAAATGTAATATTGTTTAATAAAGTACAAGTTCCACATTACAACTATGTTGGAGATTCAATTTTAGGTTATCATTCACATATGGGAGCTGGATCAATTACTTCAAATGTAAAATCTGATAAGAAACTTGTAATTATAAAAAATGGAAAAGATGAAATTGAGACAGGTTTAAAAAAAGTTGGAGCAATGTTAGGAGATAATGTAGAAATCGGATGTGGAAGTGTTTTAAATCCAGGTACAATTATAGGAAAAAATACTAATATTTATCCATTATCATCAGTTAGAGGTGTAATATCAGAGAATAGTATATATAAAAAGAAAAATGATATAGTAGATAAGCAGGAGGATTTTTAGAAAATTTATTATTATATTAATTTTAAAATCACCATATTTAGAAGATATAAATATTTGAAATTGCTATAAATAAATTTAAATTAAAAATTTATACTAAAAAGTGCAAAATAATTTTACATAAAATAACTTTGAAGTCTTGATTTATCGTGAAAATATGATATAATAATAAAGCATTTTATGAGAAAGATTATATTATGCTAAAATTAATTGCTAGGAAGGAAAATAAAAATGAGCATAAAACAAGAAAAAACAGAAAATAAGAATGAATTAAAAATTACATTTACAATCGAAAAAGAAAAATTTGATGAAGCTATAATGGAAGTATTTAAGGAGAGTGCTAAATATTTTAACATCCCTGGATTTAGAAAGGGAAAAGCTCCTTTCAAAATGGTAGAAAGATACTATGGAGATCAAGTATTTTATGAAGATGCTTTCAATAAAGTAGTACCACCAATATATGACAAAGAGGTTAAGGATAACAAAATTGAAGCTGTTAGCAGACCTAAAATAGATGTTATTCAAATGGAAAAAGGAAAAGACCTTATATTTACAGCTACTGTTGATACAAAACCAGAAGTTAAAGTTGGAAAATATAAAGGAATTGAACTTAAAAAAGTTGAATATAAAGTAACTGATGAAGATGTTGAACATGAATTAGGACATATGGCTGAACATAATTCTAGAATGGTTGACATTGAAGACAGACCAGTACAAGATAAAGATATAGTTAAAATCGACTTTGACGGATATTCAGATGGAAAACAATTTGAAGGTGGAAAAGCTGAAAACTATGATTTAACAATAGGAAGCAAGTCATTTATACCAGGATTTGAAGACCAAGTAATTGGAATGAAAATTGGAGAAGAAAAAGATATAAATGTTACATTCCCTAAAGATTATTTTTCAAAAGATTTAGCAGGAAAAGATGCAACATTTAAAGTTAAATTACATTCTATAAAAGTAAAAGAACTTCCAAAACTTGATGATGAATTTGCAAAAGATGTAAGCGAATTTGATACACTTGCAGATTTAAAGAAAGATATTAGAACTAAACAAGAAAAAGAAAATGCTGATAGAGCTAAGAGAGAAATGGAAGATTCTGCAATTGAAGAAATTAGCAAGAATACAACAATAGATATTCCTAATGGAATGATTGAAGCTGAAATTGACAATATGGAACAAAATATCAATCAAAGATTGCAATATCAAGGAATGGATATACAAAAATATCTTCAAATGTTAGGAAAGACAGAATCTGAATTAAGAAAAGAATTTAAATCTGATGCAGAAAAGAATGTAAAGTCAAAATTAATAATTGATCAAATTATAGCAGACGAAAAGATTGAAGCTGACAAGAAATTTATTAGTGATAAATTAGAAGAAATGTCAAAACAATACAATCAAAAAGCTGAAGAATTAGAAAAAAATGAAGAATTAAAAGCATACTTAGAAGCATCTTCAAAAACAGAAAAAGCTATTAAGTTAATTATTGATAATGCAAAATTAACAAAATAATTTTTGATTTAATATGGTAATTGAAAAGCTGGAGTATTAATTTAATAAATTATTATATTTGAAAATATTATATTTATTATAAATATTGTTATAATAAATTTTAATATAAGTAAGCATCTATAGTTTAAAAATGATAAAATTTTTAATTTTATGTTTGATTTTTAAATAAAAGGGAATAATTTAACAGATGAAAGGAAAATAATATGAAAGATTTTAATGATAGTTTAGTACCTTATGTAATTGAACAATCAGCAAGAGGAGAAAGATCTTATGATATTTTCTCAAGACTTTTAAAAGATAGAATAATATTTCTAAGTGAAGATGTTAATCAAACCTCAGCAAGTCTAATTATTGCTCAAATGTTATTTCTTGAATCAGAAGATCCTGATAAAGAAATATCATTCTATATAAATTCACCAGGAGGATCAGTAACAGATGGAATGGGAATTGTAGATACAATGAATTATATTAAATGTCCAGTAACTACAATTTGCATAGGAATGGCAGCAAGTATGGGTGCAGTTCTTTTAACATCAGGGACAAAAGGAAAAAGATTTGCAACACCAAATGCAGAGATATTAATTCATCAACCATTAATTGGTGGGCAAGGTGGAGGAATCTCAGGTCAAACTACTGAAATTAAAATTCAAGCAGATCAAATGATAAAGACTAGACAAAAACTTAATCAATTATTAAGCAATCAAACAGGGCAACCACTTGATGTAATCGAAAAAGATACAGAAAGAGATCATTACATGACTGCAGAAGAAGCTTTAAATTATGGCTTAATTGATGGAATTATGGACAAAAGAAAATAAATCCGATAAGGAGGAAAAATGGCAAATAATAAAAATATTAGATGTTCTTTTTGTGGTAAATCACAAGAAAATGTTCATAGAATTGTTGCTGGACCAGGGGTTTATATTTGTGACGAATGTATAAAAGTTTGTGAAAATGTTTTAGAATCAGATGAAGTGGAGGGAGAAACAAGTTATACATTAAATGAAGATAGAGAACTACCAACACCAGAGGAGATTAAGAAAGTATTAGATGAGTACATTATAGGTCAAGATGAGGCCAAAAAAACATTATCTGTTGCAGTATATAATCATTATAAAAGAATAAATAGCGAAGAAGATAGAAGCGAAGATGATGTTGAAATTCAAAAAAGTAATATATTATTACTTGGACCTACAGGATGTGGAAAAACATTTTTAGCGCAAACTCTTGCTAAGACTTTAGAAGTTCCATTTGCAATAGCAGATGCAACAACATTAACAGAAGCAGGATATGTTGGAGAAGATGTTGAAAACATCTTACTTAAACTAATTCAAGCAGCAGACTATAATATAGAAAAAGCACAAAAAGGAATAATATATATTGATGAGATTGATAAGATTTCAAGAAAATCTGAAAACCCATCAATAACAAGAGATGTAAGCGGTGAGGGAGTTCAACAAGCACTTCTAAAGATTGTAGAAGGAACAATAGCTTCAGTACCACCACAAGGTGGAAGGAAGCATCCACACCAAGAGTTTCTACAAATTGATACATCTAACATATTATTTATATGTGGAGGAGCTTTTGAAGGATTAGATAAAATTATAGGTGAAAGAATTGGCAAAAAATCAATGGGATTTGGTGCTAATGTTGAAAGCATAAAGAGTGTAGACAAATATAAAGTATATGAAGAATTATTACCACAAGATTTATTAAAATTTGGTTTGATTCCAGAATTTGTAGGAAGAATGCCAATAATAGCAACTCTTCATGAATTAGACAGAAATGCTTTAATTGATATAATGACAAAACCTAAAAATGCTTTAGCAAAACAATACAAAAAATTATTAGAAATAGATGGAGTAGAACTAGAATTCAATCAAGATGCTTTAGAAACAATAGTTGATAAAGCAATTGAAAGAAAGACTGGGGCAAGAGGATTACGTTCAATTATGGAAGAAACTATGAGGGATGTAATGTATGAGATACCATCTAATCATAAGATTTCAAAATGTATTATTACTAAAGAAACGGTTGAAAATAAAAAAGAACCAGAGCTTGTAATAGATGAAAATAAAAGTGAAAAAGTTCATAAAAAAGTTAAACGTCAAAAGACATCAGACGAAAATCAAGAAACTGCCTAAAAGGCAGTTTCTTTTTTAAAATTAATGAATTTAAATATTAATTATAGAAAAGTACATAATTACATAAAAAGATAAAAATAAACTATGAAAGAATAAATTAGCGTTCGGGAAACGTGAGCTTTAGCAGTCATACTAAGTATAATGTGTAAAGCCTAAGCATATTACATATTATAGCAGAGTAGAAGTTCCAAGCTCACTTGTAGGTTCCTGACGTCTAATTTTTCTTGAAGAGTTTATTTTTATCTTATAATTATTATTTATATAAGGTATAATCAATTTCAGGGAAGATACAATCTTTTTCCTCAATATCTTCTAAAAAATTCATATCTTTTTCATCAAGTTTATTTTCATTCTTAAAAGTTTCATTTTCTTTTAACCATAAATACAATTTAGTAAATCTTCCAATATGATCCTTTACACGTTTTTTAGCATAATCAACCATAGTTCCATTAGTTATAATAAATAACCAATCACTACTTTGAGCTAATACTAATTCTCGTGCACATTGATTTAAAACTCTTCGTTTCAATGAATCTTTAGATTCATCAGGATACATAGAAGCTACTTCACACATTCTATCTCCAGCAGTATGTAAATGTTTATGTATATAATCATTTGTAGGATTTAACCATACATAACTATAACCTTTTGCACCCCAACTTGAACGACATGGAGTAGCCATTTGCATATTTGGATATTTTTCAATATATTCTCCTGGTGTAGTTAATGCAAAATTACATTTATCATAATAAATCTTTTTAGCAAGTGTATAAATCCAATCTGGACCTTCATACCACCAATGGCCATATAATTCAGCATCATAAGGACATACAATAATAGGTGGATTTTCAGTATGCTGAGCAAGGTAATCTATTTGTTTTACTCTACAATCAAAGAAATGTCCAGCTTGCATATTAACTGAATCATGAGCCCATTCTAAATTGTATACATCTTTACTTTCAGTTTTCCCAGTAATACGATAATATTTTATACCTGTTGAAACTCTGACGCCTTTATAAGTAATATAAGGTTTTATATAATCATAAGGAGCTTCATAACCAATGTCTCTATAAAATTCTCTATAATTAAAATCACCTGGGTAACCATTAATAGAACTCCATACTTGTCTTGATGATTCAAGGTCTCTACCAAAAGCCACAACTCCTTCAGGAGAAACAATTGGGGCATAGGTTCCATATAATGGAGTAGGGTCTGCATATAAAATGCCATGTGTTTCAACTAAAACATATTTAATACCAAATTCTTTTAAATATTTATCAGCTTCAGGAACGTAACCACACTCAGGAAGCCAAAATCCACTAATAGGTTTATCAAAATATTTATTATAAGTTTGTACTCCAAGTGCAATTTGAGCTCTAACAGTTTTTTCATTAACTGCTAAAATAGGAAAGTAACCATGTGTTGCACCACAACCAATAATTTCAAGTACACCTAAATCATTAAACTTTTTGAAAGCAGATATTAAATTACATTTACAATCATCTTTGAAAAACTTTAAATCTGCTGAATATCTATCAAAATAGTAGTGAGATAAGTTATTTATTCTTTGATCATATTTAGTTCTTTCTATTTCTTTTCCAGCAAGCTCAATATGAGTGTTAAGATATTTTATATATCTTTCTTGAAGAAGTTTATTATCAAGCATATTAAGAAGTGGTGGAGTAAGTGACATTGTAATTCTAAAATCCACATGTTCATCAACTAATTTTTGAAAATTTTTAAGAAGGGGAATATAAGTTTCTGAAATTGCTTCAAATAACCATTGTTCCTCTAAATAATTTTCACTTTCTGGATGATGCACAAAAGGCAAGTGAGCATGAAGTACAAAACTTACATACCCTTTTATATCATTTTTCATAAGTAGTTCCTTAAATAAAATTTAGGTTTTCTACTAGAAAACCTATAAAAGAAATAATTACATAACGTTTGATGTAGGATTTTGAGAAGATGGATTATTAAAATCAAATTTAGATTTCGTTTCATTTTCACCTTCATCAGAAAGGTTATAATTACTATAAATTGCTTTTACATTTTTCCCATTGACTTTATTTTTATATATTCTTTCTGTTATATTATTATTTTTTATATTTTTAAAATATATTTTATCTCCATCTTTAAAGAAAAGCACATGATCATTTGGAGCTTCAATTACATTAGAATGGGTGATAGGAATATATTCTTCTTTAATATCATTTGTCATTTCTATTTTTCTACGGCCTAATTCAACTTTATATTTACATTTAGCATCATTAACATGAATATACCAATTATTTGCAAAATCATTTATATCAATCTCATAAGAATAATCATCAGTTAAATTAGTAATAACCAAAACAGGTTTTGTTATATAAAAGAATCTTTCACCATATTTACTTTCAAATTCTTTTCTATCTTCATCTGAAATTTCCCAATAAACAAATAGGGTAGTTGGATTTTGAGCAAGTACAGTAACTACAGTTTTTCCATATTTATAAGGTAAATCATAATATTCTAAAATAATAGGCTTTAATTTTTCTTCCAACTTAGTTACTATTTTTTTTGTGGATTTACTAATTTTAGTAGATACTTTTTTTACAGTTCTTGTAGCTTTTTTTGTAGCCTTTTTTACAACTGGTTTAACTTCATCTATTTTTTTATTAATAACTTTTTTAGCTTTTTTAACATTTTTATTTATTATAGGCTTAGCTTCATCTATTTTTTTATCAACTGTTTTTTTAGTCTTTTTTGCTACTTCTTGAGCAATTGGCTTAATATCTTCAATTTGTTTATCAATGATTTCTTTAGCTTCTTTAGCATCTTTTTTAAATACTGGTTTAGCTTCAGAAATTGTTTTATCAACTACTTTTTTTGTACTTTTAAGAGCTTTTTCAACAATAGGCTTAGTATCATCTATTTTATTTATAATAGTTTTTTGAGCATTTTTAGTAGCTTTTTTTACAGATTTAGCAACTTTTTTAGCAGTAGGTTTAACA
>JBPOHA010000068.1:0-29790 GCA_052036095.1 Bacillota bacterium | reverse complement strand
ATTCTATTTTGTCTCCATTTTTAATTTCTTTTAATCCTTTTGATGAAATTGTTGTATCACCATATTCATTTACTTCTTGTGCTCCTAACACCTTTCCATTTGGATTTTCCTCATTCCATACGATAATTAAATCTACTAGCGTTCCATTCAAATATGCTGGAACTTTTCCTTTAGTATAATTTTCTTTTTCTTCTAATACATAAAACGGAACTGTATTTCCATTGATAGAAATCCAAGTGTTATCAAATGTAATTTTTAAGTTGTTTTCATTGTCTAATTCATAATAATTATCAGTTCCTAAATCTAAATAGCCATTGCCATCATCATACATAACTTCCTGATTTATTTTAGATATAATGTTCCAATCATTATCGCTTATATTAAGTGCATAATAATCACCTTTATCCTCTATTTGTAGTTGGCTGTATTCAGTTTGTTCATAATAATTTGAATTACTATCTATTACGCTTTGATTATACCAACCATATTGTGAGTAATTTTCATTTGTATTATATGTATGTGAATTAATTGTATATGTGTCATTTTTTCCACCTACTAATATATTTACAAATGTAGTTAACTCATTAGTATAATTATCACTTATTCCTATCTTAGGATATATTTCTAGCATTTTTTGATAATACTCTAAATCACTATAAGGAAAATATAATGAAAGTCCATTTGAATTAGTTATGTTGTCTGTAGTCTTATTATAAATTACAGCCTCTTTAATTGAAGAAACTAACTTTTCTGATTTATCATTATTTACATTTTGTGCAAAATTAATTAAATCAATGGTGTCGCACTCACCATCTCCATAAGATTTTGTATTTTCTACTGCTTTTGATATATATGCAAAATTATTATTATCTAAATTTTGACTTTTTATTGTATCAAAGAATTCATACAAATTTTTAAAGACATTATTTATTTTTGACAAATCGATTGTACTTAGTGTAGCTTGATCTTCACCATTTTCATTGCTCTGAATGAAATTGTCAGCTACAGTTTTTGCTACTTCTTTTGCATCTTCTGATGTATCACTTGATATTTTATTTAATAAACTCGTGTATTCCCATCCTGTACCTGGTTCCGTTTCTTCAGATGCTATTAAATATTTTGAATAATCTTTTACAGAATATGCTGTTTCTGCATTTGCCATCAAGCATGCATCAAATCCTATAAAATCAAATTGTGCATTTGAATTTTTTAATGAATCCTGTAATTCATCAATAGTAAGTGTATCATCTTTGTTTTCATTGTTTTCGTCATACCCATATCCACTTACTGCTCCACCACCATGGTCCCATAATATTAATCCATATTTATTTGCTTGATAATTGTTTTTACAATATTCTATAAAATCAGTTAAATTGCTAGATTCAGTCATTGACTTTAATCCTAAATCATCTTTTACTAATTTAAGTTCACCATCTTCAATTTTATAAATTTGATTAGTAGTATTTGAGATTCCAAATTTTTGCCACTTTGATGTTCCACCTGTTTCTAATATAACATTTACTTTAGAATCAACTGTCGCTGAAAGCATCTCTTCTATATCATTAGTAGCATAGCCTCCGTCAGATTCCAAATCTGAAGCACACATATATATCATTAAAGTATATGTATCATCACCTGTGTTTTCAATCTTTCTGTTTTGGCTAATATTTTCTTCAGGTGTCATCATAAAAAATATAACACCAACTAATAAAATTATAGCAATTATTATAATTGCAATTTTAACTTTTTTATTTTTCATTTTTTCTCCACCTAAAGTTATTTTCAACAATATTATTAATATACATCTATTAATGTTTAAATATAACTTTATTATTTTAATATATTTTTTATTAATTGCTCTTAAATTAGCTTTCGTATTATTTTAATATTACTTTGTTTAAACAATCTTGACTTTTACCCTTATTTAATTATTTCTTTAGTAATCCCTTTGCATCGAGCAATTTGCTAATTTCCCCAATAATATCAGTTGTTAACCTGTTTAAATCTATATTTTCATTGTTTAAAGAACTATACCAGCCATGAGTAAAAGCATCTCCAACACTTTCTTTTAGTATTCCTCCAACTCCTGAATAAATTTTACTAGCCATTATAGTTTCACCTGATATAGATATTTGTATCACATATTTGTCTACTGGTGGAAACTTTATACACTTCATTATTCCACTTCCTGTTATTTCTGGCTTTTCACCTTTAAAATCTCCATCTTTTATTATATCATATAATTCTTCATAAGTTAACTTTTTATTAGCTTTAACTTTATCATATCCCTTAAATAAATCTCCAAATAATCCCATTTTTTTAATTTATATGATATAACTTGTATATCATATTACCTCCTTTTTTTTTATATAAATTTAGCTGTTCATCAATAATGCATACGTTTTATGTAATATTAAAGTATAACCTCTCCACTATATAAATTAAATCCTTGAAGCAACTTCAAGGATTTTTAAGCTTTTATATGTTTTTGTAATTATTGTGCTACTGCGTATGGTGTTCCATCTGAATTAGCAACTAATGTTATTGTTCCACCTGTTGTGCTTACATTGCTTAAATCAATTCCAGCAAATGTAACTTCTACACCATTTTCGTCAACTGCTTTCATATCCCATTTTACATTGTTTTTATCAATATTGAATGTTAATGTAAGTTGAGTTCCAGTTGGCATTGTTTGACCACCTAGTAATTCACTTCCCCAAGTATTTTGTCCTGCTCCTGATAGATATAATCCTGTAATTGTTAAATTAGGATATTGATTTACTACAGTCATAGGAACTTGAATTACTGTATTTTCTGTTGTTGAGCTTGATTCTGAGCTAGAAGCTGAAGTAGATTCTTCACTTGATTCTGAGCTAGATGTAGAAGCTTGTTGACTAGATGATGTTGTTGTAGCAGTCTCCTTTTCTCCACAACCTGTTAATACTAACATTGATGTAGCTAATATTGCTATTAAAGCAACTACTAATAATATTTTCTTAATTTTTGTCATTTTTGTTCTCCTTTCAATTTTTTGACTATAGGAATTATAAGCATTTTTTAAAATATTTTCATCAACCTTTAGTTTGATTTTTTATTATTTTAATTGTTTCTGCTAGTAAAAAAATAACTCCACTTGTTACAAATATATCTGCAATATTAAATATTGGAAAGTTAAATAGCTTTATTTCTATAAAATCAATAACATATCCTCTAAATACCCTATCAATTATGTTTCCTAATGCTCCTGCTAATATTAAAACTAAAATATATGGTATTTTATTTTCTTTAAAGCTTTTTATAATTCCATATATAATTGCAAATATTAATAATACACTTATAATTATAATATAATACATTTTCAAATTTGTACTAAATGCAATTCCTTTATTTTTTGTATAGCTCAGCGATAATAAATTTGGAATAAGATTAATATTTTTTTCTGTTATTATAATTTTGCTAACTTGATCTATTAATAATAATAATATTGTAAGTATTATTAATAATATTATTTTTTTAATAGTTGATTTTTTATCTTTCATAAATTAAATTCCTTTTATTGCAATTATAAACTTTTATTTATTATTGATACTACATTTATAAGGTAATATTTTCTTCTTAATCAAAATTTATTAATTACTAATACTTTTACTATCTCTTTTTACATTTTTAGTTTTATCATTCATAATTTTTTTCTTATCTATCTTAATCTTTTTGTATAGTAATATTGATGAAAATGTAACAAAAAGTATCATTGATAATAATTGTGATATTCGTATATTTCCAATCATTAAACTATCCGTTCGTAAACCTTCTATGAAAAATCTTCCTAGTGAATATATTGCAAAATAAATATAAGTCATCTGTCCTGAATATTCTCTTTTATTTCTTATAATCATAAGAAATATGAAAAGAAATAAAGTTATTATTGATTCATATAAAAATGTTGGATGCACTTCTGTATAGATTCCATTTTCTACTATTCCCATCCTTAAAAATGAAGTAGTTTCATATCCATGTGCTTCAACATTAAAAAAATTTCCCCATCTTCCTATTGATTGTCCTAATGCTAAATATGGAGCAAAAAAGTCTAACATATCTAAAATTCTAATTTTTTTAATTTTGGAAAATATTATAATTGTTAAGATTCCAGCAATTATTCCTCCATATATTGCAAGTCCACCATCCCTTATATTAAATAGGTTCTGTGGATTAGCTAAATAATAGTCTATCTTAAAACATACAAAATAAATTCTTGCACCTATAATAGAAGTTGGAATTAAACAAACCATTAATTCTAATATATCATCAAACTTTATTCCATATCTTCCATTTTCTTTTTTCATAAATATTACTGTCAGAGCCATTGCAAATATTATTAATATTCCATACCAATAAACTTTAATTCCAAATAATTCAAATGCTATATTTGATACAGATAATTTCAAATTAATTCCAGGAAATACTACCTCTTTCATTTTACCTCTTTATTTTTAATTTAATAACTATTTAAATTTTCAATTCACATCAAAACAAATTAAATAATTTATACTTTAGTTATCTTAAATATAATACTTTATTATTTATTTCTATCTATTATATTTATAGCTCTTTCATCTTATTAATTGTTTGGACTCTATTTTTAGTACCCAACTTACTATATACATGATTAATATGTGTTTTTACAGTTGCTATTGATATACTAAGATCTGCACATATTTCATTATTTGTTTTTCCTTGCTTAATTAATTCTAATATTTCAATTTCTTTATTTGTTAAGCTTTCCATCTTTTTATCTTTGTTAATATATTTGTATGGATACATTTGTCCATATTTTCTAGCCTCATTCATAATATCTTCATAATATTTAGTCTTAATTACTTTTTTATCCGCATAAAGATAGTTTTGATAATCTTTTAATATTTTGAATATTATAATTCCTTCATCAGCAAATAATCTAATATACCCATAAGGATAAGATATTTTTATTGCCTCTTCTATTTCATTAAATGACTTAATTTTTTTATCTTGCTTGTAAAAACATATTGATTTTAATATATGATATTCAATTTTATATATTGGCTTATTATTTTCAATAGCATATTGATATAGTCTTTCTAATATAATCAATGCTTGTAAGTATTTTTCATCAGCTATGCATACTTTTGCCATTATAAAATATTTATATCTATCTAAATTATTAAAATTTTTAATTATGTCAGTTTTATTATTATTTAGCCATTGCTTAGCAATTTCTAATTCTCCATTTAAAATATTCTTTTCTATTAGTCTTGCCTCATAATTAGGTTTCAAATACCATGCTTTTTCATCTTCAATATTTTCACCAAATGATTCTATAGTATCCTTTTCTTCATTCTTTAATAAGTTAATTTTATCTAATAAGTTGTAAGCAACAAATAAATTATCAATGTTTTTGCAAATAACTAAAGCTTTTGTCAAATATTCTATAGATTCTTCAATTTTATTTATTTGATATAAATAATCTGCTAGAGCTATCTCTCCACTGCCATATTGATTTTCTCCAAATATTTTCTTTACAAGAGGATTTAATGTAATATATACTATTTTATAATGTTTTCCCCAATCTGATAAATCTTTTCCACCTGAAAGCATTGACGGCTGGTTCCCAGTAAAAGTAATTTTATTTAGTATTGAATCACCTTTTATATTTTTATCTAATAATTTAAAATAATCTATAAGTTTAATATCACTTGTATTTGGCATACATATTTTATAATATACTTCTAATTGATTTAATTTGTTATATTCTTCTTTATCATCTACAAAATTTTCTTTTATTTTTTTAAATTTTTCATACCAAAAATTTGCTTTTTCTTGATTAGAATTGCTTCCATAAATATTTGCAACGCTTATGCAAAGTCTTGGATATTTATTAATAATTTTATCTGGAATTTGCAAAATATATCTTTCTAATTCCTCATAATTAATTATTCCAAGATGTTGTATAGGTTCTTTCATTAACAACTTTGCTGCTGTATCATATTCTTCTGCTAATATATAATATTCACTAGCTATAATCATACTGCTTCCAGCATTTTCATAATATCTTGCTGCTCTTAGAAAAATATCTTTTTCTTCTTCTTTGCTTATTTTCTCTCTTGCTTTTTGCTTTAAATAAATTTTTGCTATATCAATTAAAACATATTTATTATTACATTTTTTGGTTAAGAAGCTTCCTTCATTTTCTATTTTTTCAAGCATTTCTTTTGCATTATTAATTTTAAAAATGTTATTTATTGCATTTTCATCTATTTCATTTATATAAGCTAATTTAATTAAAAAATTCATTTTATCTTTTTCAAAATATTGAAAGATGTTGTAATCTATATATCTACATAAATACTGCATCAATAAATCAAATATAATTTTTGAATAATGTGCATCTTTTAAATAATCTGTAAGTAGATTTGTTATTATTGCATATCCTTTTATATCAGAATATATATTAGATAATTCTACTGCTGAAACCTTAATACTATTTAATCTTAATAGTTCCTCTATTTCATCTTTTGTAAAATTTAAGTCATCTTTATCTATTTCTGCTAAATCTCCTGAACAAAATAATTTATCAAATTCTGTATCAAGTTGTTTTCTCGATATTATTATAAATTTGTTTTTTTTATTTTTATTTATATAATCTATCAAATATTCTTTGTTTTTACATTGTACATCATTAAAATTTTCTAAAACAATATATTGATTTGGGACTTTTGAAATAACTATTTCATCTTTAGTATTGCAATCAATCCAATAAAACTCACATTTCATTTCACTTTCCTTTTGCTTTACTGCAATAGTTTTTCCACACCCAATAGGTGCTGAAATATAAGTAATTTTATTTTGCATAGTCTTATTTAGCAACTCAATTATTCTTTTACGTTTTAAATAGTTATTTGATATTTTTTTCAATTTTTAAATTCCTTTTTTCTTTATTTGCAATCTTATGTATAATATAAATTTCGAGTATTATATCATAATATAGGTTTAATTACAAATAATTTTAGTTTAAGATTTAATAAAAAACCAAATCATTTGAATTGACTCTTTAAGTATTTATTTTTCTATATTTTTATAATCGAAATTTGGCACATACTCTTCCTCATGTTTGCCTAAATCTTGCATATAACCATTTTTCAAGTTTAATGTGAACAAATACTTTTCTATTTCTTCATACTCATTTTTATTTATTTTTCTATTTATATCTAAATACTTAGATTCACTTTTCGCTTTATAAGTAGGAAAATATTGAGCCATAATGCTTACATAAGTATATGATGGCATATTATCTTTTATCCACTTTAGTATATGTTTTGTATTTTGCAAATGATTAGGTAATATTAAGTGTCTTACAATCATTCCACTTTTCATAATCATATTATTCTCTGGTATATCTTCTCCTATTTTAATTTTTTTCTCTATACCATCTGAACCTTTGCATATAACAAATTTATCTTTGCCATTATCATTTTTATTTTGATTATTAGTATACAACTTTTCTTCTTCAAAAATAGGTTTTCCTACTTGTCTTTGCATCTCTAATATTGAACTTATTGCATTTTCAAAATAGTTAGGAGTATTGGAATATTTCATTGATAATAAATCAGAATAATATTTTAAATCTGGTAAATAAATATCAATATAACCCTTAAGTAATTTTATAGTTTCAAGGTTTTCGTATCCGTTTGTATTATATATAATTGGAATTTTTAATCCATTCTTCTTTGCAATTTTTATCGCATCTATAATTTGATATACATACATTGTTGGTGTTACCAAATTTATATTGTTTACCCCTCTTTGTTGTTGCTCTATCATAATTTCAGCTAATCTTTCAATAGTTATTTCTAATCCTTTTCCATTTTGACTTATTTCATAATTTTGGCAAAACACACAATTCATATTGCAATTACTAAAAAATATAGTACCTGAACCATTCCTTCCACTTATACATGGTTCTTCAAAATAATGAGTAGATACTAATGCAATTTTTATTTTATCATTACATTTGCAATACCCTTCAAATCCTTCTTCTCTATTTATTTTACACTTTCTGGGACATATTTCACATTTATCTAACATTCTTATTTAGCTCCCTTATACATAATCCTCAATTTCAATATCTATATATTTTAGATTAATCTTAGTAATAATAAAACCTGATATTGATTAAATTAATATTTCACTTATAAAAAACTTTACACAATTTTTTATAATTATTATTTTTTATAATTTTTATTTTTTATAATTATTATTTTTTTATAATTATAGCACTTTTTTTTAAATTGTGCTATAATACTTAATACTTGATAAAAATTATTTTAATATATTAAAATAGTTTTAGATATCTAAAATTATTTTTTATATCTATCATATATTTTTTAAGCTAGTTATTATTTGGCCATTTAATTAAGAACTATTAGTCAATTTATTAACATAGTGGTTATAGGAATACCATATAAAACCTAAATTTTTAAGGAGAATTGATTTTTCATATCTGCATTATATTTGTCATAATAAATTATAAAGTATATATGAAATCATGTAAACAATTATGAAATTAGAAAATAGTATTTTTGAAGATAATTATAGAGTTAGTTTTACTCATACGGGAATGAATAGTGTTCTCACAAATAAAAGTTTTTTATTACTTATGGAAAATTTGGCTGGAGCTCATTCCAACTACTGTAGATTTACATTTTCTGATTTAGCTAAAGATAATTTAACTTGGATTATTTTAAATTGGAAATTACAAATTTTTCATAGACCTAAAGCTGATGAAAATATTAGAATTCAAACTTGGGGAAGATTTTATAACAAAGTATTTGTTATAAGAGATTTCAAAGTAATTGATAGTGATGGCCAAGTATGTGCAATTGCATCATCAAAATGGTGCCTTTTAAATACTTTAAAAGGTGGAATTTCTCCAATGCCAGATAACCTCTCTGAAATTTATCATGGGTTTCATAATGAATCTGTATTTGGAATAGAAGACTTACCAAGACTAAAAGTACCTGAGACTGAGCCGATAGGTGAAGATACATATAAAATTAGAAGATTCGATTTAGACATAAATAAGCATGTTCATAATCTAAATTATTTAAATTTTGCTTATGAGGTTTTACCACAGGAATTATTTGATAAGAATGAATTTAATAATGTTGAAATTGCATATAAAAAAGAAATAAAATTAGGTGAAATTATCAAGTCCTTTTTATATAAAGAAGATAATGAATACACTGTTGTAATAAAAAGTGAGGATGAAAAAATCATTCATTCAATAATAAAATTATATAATTAGAGTATCAGCTTAATAAGATATTATATGAACTTTAATAATAAAGCAAAACTCTTATAAAAATGTATTTATATATTCAATAAATTCATCTATTTATTATTTACAAAAAGAAAAATATATAATAGTAAAATATAGCTTTTCTATTATGCAAAAAATGTAAAGTTAAAATCTAACTTTACATTTTTTATTTTGCATATAAAAATTTCTATTTATTCTTATAAATTAATTTTCTTGTGGTTTAGTATATGTTGATTTTCCAAAGCCTAATATCATTTCAAATATTGGTCCTAAGAATATTAATCCAATTGCAAATCCAGTTCCTTGACCAAAACATTTTGCAAGTTTAATATAAGCCATAATCATTACGATTACATTTGCTATTGGAACAAAGCATAATAAAACTAACCATGGAGACATTCCTACAATTTTAAACCATATTACTACATTGTAAATTGGAATAAGTGATTTCCATCCTGCTTCTCCTGCTTTCTCAAATATTTTCCATTGTGCTATGACCAATATTAGATACCAAATTGTTAAAAAACCATAATATGATGTTGGTAACCTTGAGTTCCCATTCCTGTTCCATATACTGTGTCATAAGCTGTTGTTAATTCGTCCATTTCTAATCCTCCTTTTAATTATTATTATATTTACATTTTACAATTTTAATTACCATTTTGTCAATACAATTTTCGATTTTTTTCGACATTTTTTCTTGATTATCATAATGATATATTGCTGTAAATTTATTATCTTCTTTTATATAATCATATATAATATAGCTATATCCTTTGTTTTCTAGTCTATCCATATTTTTGTAATTGACCACATTATTTCTTATTTAAATTTAAAGAAGAAATCAAAGTAGTTTATTATCTACCAATAAATAATTATTATCCTTTTTGTAAAATCAGTTTTTATTACATAATTTACAATAAATTAGATACATAAATTCTATTTTTTTAAAAATTGATTTAATAATTGTTCTCTGCATTTTTCTTCAAAATCATCATCTAATTTTTCTAATTCATCTTTTTTGCTATTAGCTACATTTGCAATTCCATTAAGTAATTTTAATTCATCTTCTTTTATTATTTCTTTTTTAAAATCGTTGTTATATTTTCTGTTAAGAGAATATCTAATTATATAATCCGCTATTTTAGGATTTTTTGAAAGTAATGGTCCATGTAAATATGTTGCAATTACATTTCTCATGAAAAATCCTTCATATTTATCAGCAAATTTATTTCCATTTCCTACTAAAACTTTTCCAAAAGGTGTATTTACATTGTATGTTTGTCCACCATGATTTTCAAATCCTATAACTTCTGTTTCTTCTCCATCTATTTTTACTTTTGTAACTATATTACCTATACATCTCTTTTTTCTGTCTTCTATAGCTTCTGTATAGTAATCAAATATTTCTAATCCTGGAATTATGTTTCCTTCTACACCTTTATAATACTTTCCAAATAATTGGTATGCACCACAAATTAATAGAAAAAAAGTACCATTATCTATTGCTTGTTTTATATTTTCTTTACTTTTTACTAAATCAGTTGCAAGTATGCTTTGTTCATTATCAGCTCCACCACCTGCAAATACAATATCATATTTTGTGAAATCTGGAGCTTCATCTTCTACTTTGTATGTATCAATATTTAATTTAATTCCTCGTTTTTCACATCTATATTTAAGCACTTGAATATTTCCATAATCTCCATAAAGTTCAAGCATATCAGGATATAAATACAATAAATTTAATTCTTTATTTTCCATTAATTTTCCTCTTTTATAATATTTTTAAATTATGTCATTTTTATTATCTTCAATATATTTTACTTGATATTAAAATTTTATAATTTATAATTTCTAGATTGCTTTTATTATTTTATAAATGCATTTAACAATTCTAATAATCTATTTATAAATTTTAATTATTTTAGTTTTAATATTTCTTTTCTAGTTGGCTGTAAAGCAGTATAATTTGCAATAACATATTTTTTAGTACTAGTTTTATATAAGGTTTTAACTGCATCTTCTAGATTTAGATATGTTTCAATTTTACTTGCATCATATCCAGCAGTCTTTATTCTAATTGCCATATCGTACGCTCTTGTACCTGAAGTAATAATTCTCTTTACATTTTTTACATCAAAATTGATATCCCATATCCATGATACATCATGACCATCAGCCACTTTATCATTAAGTACAAATAATAATTCTTTTTCTTCTTCGTCTTCATTTAATATTCGTAAACTTACATTTGCACCAGTTGGATTTTTAGCTAAATTAATTAATGTTTGTATTCCTTTAATGTCAACTGCTTCACATCTACCATTATCTAATTTAAATGTAGCAATAGCCTCTTTTGCATCTAGATTGTATAATTTTGAAAAAGTTAAAGCACCTGCAAAATTATACATTGTGTAAATACTATTTGAAAGACTTGTATATTCATCGAAATAATTTACTTTAAATTTTCCAGTTTTTACATCCACATTCGTTAATCTTAAATAAATTTCTTCATCTCCATATCCACATTTTGGACATCTATATTTTCCAATATGTGAATATTGATAATAATCATATTGTAATCTTGTTTTATCAAATGGGCAAAACTTTCCTTCTCCCGCTTCTCTTTCTTTTTCGGTTGCAAATTCATATTTATCTACGCTAAAATAATAAACACTTTTATTATTTGGATTTGCTCTTCCAAGTCTTGCTACATTTGGATCATCATTATTTAATATTAAATTTCCACTATAAGTTTTTAAAAATTCATTTATTTTTAATATTAAACTTTCTACTTCACCGTTTCTGTCTAGTTGGTCTCTAAAAAAATCCAATACAACTAATGTATCTAATCTTATTTTGCTAAATATTATTGGGACATAACTTTCATCAACTTCTAATGTAATGTAATCAGCATCAATTTTTCCAGAAAAATCAGAATTTTTTATTAAAGTAGTAATTATGCCTGTTTCCATATTATTTCCCTCATAATTACTTACAACTTTTTTGCCATTTTTCTCAATTATATATCTTATACAATTATTAGTAGTAGTTTTTCCATTAGTTGCAGTTACCGCAATCACTGGACAATTAATTTTAAAATAAGCTATTATATTTTTATTCATCTTTTTAGCTATTTTACCTATTAAATTACCACTATTTTTTTTAATTATTTTAGTTGCAAAATTCAATATTTTTGCAATCAAAATTATAAATTTATTATACATATATTTTCTCCAATTTCATTAAGCTAAAATAAGTATCTTATATAATACAATTTTATATTTGAATACCATCTTATGTAATTTTCTTATTATTATCTATTTAAAATCATCAATTTACATAATAAATACTGTGTTTTAGCCTCTACAAACTTTTATTATTGCATCTGTAGATAATTCTATTTCCGTTGTATTTCCTGTTGACATTTGCTTTATTCCTGCTTTTCCACTTGCAACTTCACTATCACCTAATGTTATAACATAATTAGCATTTTTCTTGTCTGCGTATTTGAACTGTGCTTTTAAACTTCTACCCATTATGTCTTTTTCAGCATATAATCCATTTTTTCTTAAATCTGCTACTAACTTTGTTGCATATATATTTGCTTCTTCGCCTATATATGTTACAAATAAATCCATTTTTTTGTCTAAATTTATATTTGGATTATTGTCTAAAAACAAGCTTATTAATCTTTCTTCTCCACAAGCAAATCCAACTGCTGGTGTTGATGCTCCTCCTAGTTCTTCAATTAATCCGTCATATCTTCCACCACCAAATACAGTAAGTCCATCTACTTTTGATACAAATTCAAATACTGTTTTTGTATAATAATCAAGGCCTCTTACAATACTGGTATCTATTGTAAATTCTATGTTTAATGCCTTTAAAGATTTTTTTAAATTTTCAAAATGAGTTCTACATTCTTCGCATAAATAATCTGTGATTTTTGGAGCTCCTTCATTTAACTTTTTGCAAGTTTCTTCTTTGCAATCAAGTATTCTCATTGGATTTTTTTCAAATCTAGTTTTGCAAGTATCACAATATTTATCAAGATTAGGTCTTATAAAATCCTTCAATGCTTCTTGATATTGTTTTCTGCAAGTAGGACATCCTATGGAATTTATCTTTAATTCTATATCTTTGATATTTAATTTTTCAATAAACAGACTAATCATCTGAATCATTTCTACATCAGCATCATAGCTTTCAGAGCCTATTAATTCCGCACCTATTTGATGAAATTCTCTTTGTCTTCCCTTTTGCACATTTTCATATCTGTACATAGGCATAGCATAGAATAGTTTAACAGGTGATGGTAAACTTGCCATCCCATTTTCTAGATATGCTCGTATTACTCCTGCTGTTCCCTCTGGTCTTAAGCTAACACTTCTTCCACCTTTGTCTTCAAACACATACATTTCTTTTTGTACAACATCAGTAGTTTCTCCAACTCCTCTTTGAAATAATTCCGTAGCTTCAATTACTGGAACTCTTATTTCATTATATCCATAGTTTTCAAATAATTTTTTGGCTATATCTTCAATATATTGCCACTTATTTATTTCTTCTGGTAATATATCTCTTGTTCCTTTTAATTTTTGAATCATCTTATTATTTGTATGATAGCTCATACTCTCCTTTTTTTATTTAGGTTTTTATACTACCTATAAAATTTTATAATTTTTGCTTAATTTTATTTTTTAGTTTAATTCATATATTAATTTTCTAAAAAATATATTTATTTTTTTCTTTTTACTTCATAAACACTATCAACTTTTCCGAGTTGTCTTTGTGTTTTATTTAAATCATTAATATTCTTTACTTCTAACGTCATTTCGATTATTGCTATTTTCTCTTTTGTAGACTTTGCAGATATAGCAACTAACTTTGTATCCATTTTTTGCATTGAATTTATTATTTCAGCTAATAAACCATCTCTATCATTTGCAAAAATTACTAATTCAACAGTGTATGAACTCTCTTTTTCCTTATCCCAATATACATCTATTACTCTTCCTTCATCTTCTATCAAATCTTTTACATTTTGGCAATCTCTTCTATGAACAGTAACCCCTCTTCCTCTTGTAATATATCCTATTATTTCATCCCCTGGTACTGGGTTACAACATTTTGAAAGTTTAATTAGACAATTATCAATTCCTTCAACTATAATTCCTGCTTTTGAAGACCTAGGCTTTTCGTTAGTCCTCAACTCTTGTATTTTCTGTTCAAAATTATCTTCTTTATTATATTTTCTATATTCTTCTAGTGTCCTTGTAATTACTTTACTTGCTCCAATTGATCCGAAGCCTACTGCTGAATACATATCTTCAGCTGTTTTAAATGCATATTTTTCTAATGTTGGCATATAATATTTTCCAACAAATAATTCATCAAAAGGTAATCCAATTCTTTTCACTTCTTTTTCAATTATTGCTTTACCCTTTTCTATATTTTCTTGTCTTTCATTCTTTTTAAACCATTGTTGTATCTTAGTTTTAGCAGAAGTACTCTTTACAAATTTAAGCCAATCTCTACTAGGGCCTTTGCTATTTTCATTTGTTATAATTTCTATAATATCACCATTATTAAGTTTAGTTATTATTGGCATCATTTTGCTATTTATTTTGCACCCTGACATTTTATTTCCAATTTCAGCATGAATACTATATGCAAAATCAATTGGAGTGCTACCTTTTGGTAAAGTTTTTATCTCTCCTTTTGGTGTAAATACATATACTTCATCTTCAAATAGTTCTGTTTTTAATGTTGTCATAAATTCTTGAGGATCTTGCATATCTTTTTGCCATTCTAGGCTCTCACGAAGCCAAGATAATTTATCTTCACTTACAGTAACATTTTCCTTTTTTCCCTTTAAAAAACTTGCTTCCTTATAAGCCCAATGTGCTGCAATACCATATTCAGCAATTCTATGCATATTATATGTACGAATTTGGACCTCAAAAGGTGTACCACTTGGCCCTATTAAAGTAGTATGAAGCGATTGATACATATTAGGCTTTGGTACTGATATATAATCTTTAAATCTTCCTGGCATTGGTGTATATAATTCATGAACTATACCAAGTACAGCATAACAATCTTTAACTGAATTTACTAATACTCTTAACGCAAATAAATCATATATTTGATCTAAGGTTTTATTATCTCTTTGCATTTTTCTATAAATTGAATATAAATGCTTTGCACGACCTGTTATTTCAGCCTCAATATGTTCTTTCTTTACTTGAACTTTTATTTGATCAATAATCTGATCTATAAATTGTAATCTTTCTTCTCTCTTTTTATTAATTCCTTCTACTAATTCTCTAAAATCTTCTGGATATAGATACTTAAAAGATAAATCTTCAAGTTCCCATTTCAAAGAATACACACCAAGACGATTAGCAAGTGGTGCATATAATTCTAATGTTTCTTTCGCATTTGCAATTTGTCTATCACGTGTCAAGAATTTTAATGTCCTCATATTGTGTAATCTATCTGCTAATTTAATTAAAATTACACGAATATCTTTACCCATTGCAAGAAACATTTTTCTATAATTTTCAACTTGTTGCTCTTCAGCACTTACATAATTAATTTTTCCAAGCTTAGTTACACCATTTACCATATCAGCAATTTCAGGACTAAACTCATTAGAAATATCATTTAATGTTACATCTGTATCTTCTATTAGGTCATGCATTAAGGCAGCACAAATAGTAGAACTATCAAGTCCTAATGTTGCTAGAATAAATGCAACTTGAACAGGGTGAATTATATAAGGTTCCCCTGATTTTCTTTTTTGATCACCATGATGTGAAACAGCATAATTATATGCTTTCATTATTAATTTTGTATCTGTTCTTTTATTGTGACTTTTGGATTCTTGAATTACATCACTTATTGTTTTTTCTTCAATTTCTGACATCTGTACCTTCTCTTTCCGCAATTTATATAATAAAATCTTTCATTTTATAATTATTCTTTTATATTTTTCTTATAGTTAAATTATATTTATTTGACCTTGTCTTTTGAACATTCCTTATTTCTTTAAAAATTTCATATTATAATGCTAGTCTTAAATCTTTTAAAGTTATTTGTACTTTCTCCATATTATTGAATTCGTTTATTCCTAAATTTCCTATAATATCAACTTTATCTCCAATTTGATAAGTGTCTGCTAAACTTCCTAAATTAAAACCTATTGCATCTATTGTAACATTATTTTCGTCTTTTAAATTTAAGCGTAAATGTTTTCCTTCTGATAGTGAACGTATTGCTTGTATTTTAAGATTTTTATACATTATATTTGGTTCTAAATTTCCTTCTCCAAAAGGTTCTAACACATTTAATTCTTTTACTTCATCTATACTTAAGTCTTTGCTTGTTATTATCTCATCAATATCAATTACTGGCATTGGTTTATCTTTTATTTTTTCTGATGCATATTTTTCAAATTCTTCTTTAAATTTTTCAAAATTTTCTTTTTTTAGTGTTAAGCCAATTGCCATACTATGTCCACCAAAGTTTGTTAGATACTTGCTACATTTAGAAACTGCCTCATGTAAATCAAATCCTGGTATGCTCCTGCCTGAACCTTTTGCTTCGTTTCCTTCATAGCTTAGAAGTACACTAGGTTTATAAAATTTGTCAGTTATCTTTGATGATACTATTCCAATTACTCCATGATGCCACCCTTCTTTTCCTAATACTATACATTTATTATCATCATCTTTTTTTATTAGTTCAAATGCTTCATCATATATTTTCTTTTCAATTTCCTGACGCTCTTTATTGTATCTTTCAATACTTTGTGCTAAATTTCTAGCTTCAATTGGATCTTCTGTCAAAAACAACTTTAATGCTTCTTCTTGATGTCCCATCCTACCACAAGCATTTATTCTTGGAGATATACCAAAAGAAATTGTGGTTGAATTTATCTTTTTATAATTTGCAATTTTGAATAAAGCTTTTAATCCTTCATTTTTAGTAACTCTAATTAACTTTAATCCTAATTTTGCAATCACTCTATTTTCGTCTACCAATGGAACAATATCAGATATTGTTCCTACACATGCTACATCAAGATACTTTAGACTTTCATTTTCATTTAATTTCATTTTTTGGCATAATGCTTGAGTAAGTTTAAATGCAACTCCACATCCTGCCAATTGATTAAATGGATACATATTATCTTTTCGTTTTGCATCAACCACTGCAACTGCATTTGGTAAAGCATCCAAAGTTTCATGATGATCCGTTATAATTACATCAACTCCTAATTTCTTAGCTATTTTCACTTCTTCAATAGCAGTTATTCCACAGTCAACAGTTATTATTAATTTGTATCCATCTTTTGCTATACTTTCAATAGCTTTAATGTTTAATCCATAACCTTCATCTAATCTATTTGGTATATACTCGCTTATTTCTACATTTCTATCTTTAAAAAATCTTTTTAAAATTGTTGTGCTCGTAATTCCATCAGCATCGTAGTCACCAAAAATTATAATTTTCTCTTTATTATCTATAGCTTTAATTATTCTTTCAACTGCCTTTTCCATATCAGGCAACAAAAATGGATCATAAAAGTCATTTCTCGTAGGATTTAAATATACTTCAATTTCATCATCAGTTAAATTCTTCTGAGATAAAACTTTACATACTAAATCACTTAAATGAAATTTACTTTTTATATTATTAATTTTGTTTAAATCATTTTCATTTATATTCCATTTTTTGTTCATTCACACTTTTCATATAAATTAAATTTTGCTTTGAACATACTTTTCATATATTCTATTTTATAAGCTAAATTTGGATTTTATATGCACTCCTCCATTTTACTAAATTATTCTATTACTATTTTATACCATTTTCATTCATTTGGCAATAATTATTATAAAGTTATAATAATTCAACAGTTTCACTTAACTCTGCATTTTGACACTTAGGTATTGCTTTTACTTTAAACTTTGATACAGTATTTCCAAATTTAATTTCAACAATATCACCAATTTTAATTTCATAACTAGGTTTCACTACCCTACCATTTACTGATATTCTTCCATTATCAGCCGCTTCATTTGCAACAGTCCTTCTCTTTATTATTTTAGTTACTTTTAAAAATTTATCTATTCTCAATTTTTATCTCCTATTTTTTATTTTTTAATTTTTAACTTGTTATTTTAACTTATTTTATACTTTATTTATTACATTATTTTATAAATTCATATCTACTTTATATTTCGATAAGTTTATTAAATTTAGTTGAATATATATATTTATTATCAACTTTTCTTTTTAATGATTTTTCTAATGCTCGTTTGTATAATTCTAATTGTAATTCATAATTTTCTTTAAACTCTTTTTCAGTTTTAGCATTATCAGTTTTATAATCCACTAAAATTAGTTTATCATCATCAGTTATAAAATACAAATCTATAACACCTTGCACTAAAATCTTATCTTCATTAATTGAATTATTCTGAGCATTTTCACTTGCAATATCTTTTGAATTGCACAACTCTATATTACTATCTTTTTCATATTGTATATAATCTTTGTTTTCTTTTAATAAACTTTCTTTGTTTTTTATCTCTAGTGAATTAATTTCACAAGCTTTAATATTTAAGTAAAATGGTGCTTCTTTATGAACTTCTTTAGCCGTTATTAGCATCTCAAATAATTTTGAATTCATATAACTTATTATAATATCCTTAGACTTTATTAATTCTTCCTTCTCAATTTTAGATATACTAAGTCCATCAATCATTTCATTTACTATTTTTTCATTATCTAGTTTATTATCATTGCATTCATTTTTAGAAATAATCATTTTTTCTAATTCATAATCTTTTCTTATTGCATTTTTATTATTCTGATTAGTCGTTTTTTTAATTTTCAAATTTTGTAATGCTAAATGAATCAACGTTCCTCTATTTGCAGAATCAATTTTTTCTTCTTGATTAAAATCTACTAATTTATGAAAATCTAATTTTTTATTTCTTCCTAAAGGATTACAATCAAAATTTAAATTAAAATTATCATTTTGATTATTATCGTTTTCTTCATAATTTATATAACTTAGTTCTAATCTATTTCCTATATCATCTGTAAAATTTGATTCTAAATTATTTTCATTATGCAAAGAAATAACTTTATCCTCTTCACTTAATTTATTAGCATTTCTCTTTAATGCACTTACAGAAGTCTTACTTAATAGATTAATAGAACTTTCATATTTGTACTTCCAATTTAACTTTTTATCAATTTCATTGTATTTTTCAATATTGATTTCTTGATTTTCCAGTGCCTTTGAAATCTCTATTTTCTCTATTTTTTTCTCATTATTAGTTTTAACTTCTTCTCTTTGTAATATTTTTAAGCTTGCATTAGTTTCACTTGCTACATTTGGTTTTAAATAAACTAATTCAATCCAATCAATAAATCTAGTATATTTTTCTATTATTTTACTGCTTATTTTTTCTTTTTTTAAGTCTCCATATTTCTCTAATTCCTCATTTTTCTTAGCATAATTTTTTTGTGCATTTTTCTCAGCAGCTATTATAATTAATTTTTCTTTTGCCCTCGTTAATGCAACATATAAAATTCTCATATTTTCAGAGATAGATTCTTTTTTTATTTTAATTTTAATTGCCTCTTTGCTAAGTGTTGAATACTCTACTCCACCTTTTATATAATTTACTCCAATGCCTAAATCTTGATCATAAATTATTTTTTCATTCATATCCTGCATATTTATCTTTTTTTCAGCACCACATAAGATTACTATTGGAAATTCTAAGCCTTTACTTTTGTGAATACTCATTAACCTAACAACATCATCATTTTCGCCTATAATCTTTGCAGATGTCATATCGTTTGATGGTTGCTTTGCAATTTTTTCTATAAATATTATAAAATTAAATAATCCTTTAAAACTAATTTTTTCATAGTCTTTTGCTTTTTCAAATAGTTTCTTTAAATTTGCTTGTCTTAGCTTTCCATTAGGCATAAGTCTTACATAATGATAATATCCAGTATCTGAATATATCTTCCATATAAGTTCCTCAAGAGGAAGATTTCTTTGTGCTTTCCTAAAATCATCAAGCATATTTATAAAATTTTGAACTTTACTTTTTAGACTATTATCAAATTTTATTTTTTTATTTTCTTCTTCAAAATTTCCTATATTTTCCTCTTCAAAATTGTAACTTCCTTTTTCCATTTTTTCCTCTTCAAAATTGCAATTTTTAATTTCTGTTTTTTCTTGTTCTATATCATAATTTTGTATAAGACTTTTTTCTAGTGCTTTATAAAATGCCGACTCTCTGTCTTGCATACGTATCTTAACTAATTCATTGTCTGTAAATCCTCCAATAGGCGACCTTAATACAGTTACAAGAGGAATGTCTTGATATGGATTATCTATAATTTTTAATAATGAAATAATTGTATCAATTTCAATAGATTCTAAATATTCTGATGTACTATCTGAATAAATCGGTATATCGTTTTCAATTAATTCTTTTTCATATATTGAAGCAACAGGTCCCGGACTTTTTAAAAGAATTGCTATATCTTTATATTTTGCTCCTTGTCCTACTAATTCTTTAATTTTTGTTGCAGCAAGCCTTGCTTCTAAAACATTATTTTCTACAATCTCCTCATCATCATTCTGTATTTCAGAATTATCTTCTTCGATTGAATCTTGTGATATATTTTCTTTATCATGTTTTATTATTTCTTCGCTTAATTTTTTGCCATTTTCAGAACTTTGTTGTATTATTTCTAGATTATTTCCTTCTGATTTTTTTTCTGTATCTATAACATATATTTCTGTCTTACAATCAAATTTAGGCTGATCAAAGTCAGCAGAATAATTTAAATATTCTTGCTCATTATATTCTATTTCTCCTAATTCTTTGCTCATGATATTTTGAAAAATAGCATTAGTTAAATTAAGTACATTTTTTCTACTTCTAAAATTATTATAAAGTAATATTTTAGTATCATTAGTTATCTTATTATCAGTTCTTTGATCTGTTATACTTTCAAAATTAGATTTATCATTTTGATTTATTTCATCTTGAAGATTGTTTTCCATATTATTAACATTATTATCTTTTTCAATATTAACAATTTGACCATTATCTTTATTTATATTATCAATAACTTTTTCATAATTATTATATTTCTTTAAAAATAAATCTGGTCTAGCTTGTCTGAATCTATATATGCTTTGTTTTACATCTCCAACCATAAAAATATTTTTTCCATTTGAAATACTATTTAATATTTTCTCTTGTATTAAATTACTATCTTGATACTCGTCAATCATTATCTCATTAAATTCATATTTTTTAGCTATTTCAGTAGGATTTCCATTTTCATCTATTAAAAGCTTTAAAGCTAAATGTTCTATATCAGAAAAATCTATAATATTTTTTTCTCTCTTCTTCTTTTCAAATTCTTCTTCAAATTGTAAACTCAAATCTTTAATAGATTGCATTGTAAAGTACATATCTTTTACGTCACTAATTGCATCTTTAGAGTTATAACAAATTAGCTTAGACACATCTTTAGTAAATACTTCCTTTGTATCATCTCTTATAGCTTTTGCATTCTCTTTTAATTCTTTTTCTTCTTCAGTTAATTTACTTTTTCTAGGCCAAGAATTCCAAATTTTCTGCTGAATTCTATTATAACAATCATCCCAATTTTCAAAATTGATTTGTTTTAAATCGTTTATATCCTCATTAATCAAAGTGCTAAAATCAACTAAGTCAACAATTCCACTTATTTTGTTTTTTACAGTTTCTAAACTTAATATACAATCATCAATCTTATCTTTAGCATTTTGCAAAATTATCTTTCCCCATTTTGTATCTGCAAAATCAGCTACATCTATATTAAATTCATTAGTAGCATCACATAACCATTTATTAGGCAAAGGCATATAATCGCTAAATTCATACGTTTTAATTATCAAATCTTTTAATGGCTGATCATCCCTATAAGTAGTATATTTATCTAATAATTCTAAGAAATTTTTATCATTAATTTCATACTTGTCTTCAAAGATTTTTTCAATAGCCTCCTGTTTCATAATTTCAATTTCAGTAGTATCTCCAACTCTAAAATTAGCAGACATACCAAGTTCAAAAAAATTATTTCTAATTACATTTAAGCAAAAAGAATGAATAGTAGAAATATTTGCTCTATTAATAAGTAAAATTTGTTTATGCAAATTTTCACTGTCAGGATTTTCTTCAATTTTTTTATAAAGAGCATTTAAAATTCTCTGCTTCATCTCACTAGCAGCAGCATTAGTAAAAGTAACAACTAATATTTTATCAATATCAATTTTTTCATTTACTATCTTATTAATTATTCTTTCAACTAATACCGAGGTTTTTCCACTACCTGCAGCAGCTGATACGAGAATATTGGAGCCCTCTTTTTTTATTGCTTGATTTTGTTCTTTAGTCCAACCCATATTGATATATTTCCTCCGATAACACATATATAGTCTGTATTTTCTTTTTAAATTTTTATTTTGATTTTAAATTTTATCTTGCTTTTTTATTATTTTGCATTTAATTATATTTTTTCTACACTATCTTGAATTTATTATCTGTATTTTAGCATATAGAGGATTTTTTTTCAATGCTTTATTATAAGGTTATCATAGCAATTAAATTTACTTTTTTTCTACTTTTTTTAATATTATTTTTTTTATTTTAAATGTGAAATTTTATAATATTTTTTTTATTTTTGGAAATAATAATTTAAGTAAAATAATTTACAATTTGATAGTACAAAATATTTTATAAATTATGATAGCTTTTAGTAAAATATCTTGCACTATCTATAATATTTATGGAGGTTAATTATGGAAAACAATAAAAATCAAGCAAATAATAGTAAGATAAAAAATGCAACTTCTAACAAGAATAATGAAACTAATCCTAATTTAGATAATACTCATAATCAAGTTGCAGAAAGTCAATTTGGAAGCAATATTGATTTTACTACTAAAAATAAATATAGTAATGAAAACGCTAATACTGCAAATGATAATAACAATACTGTAAATTTTCAAAATAGTAACTCTAAAAATGAAAATATTAATACTGAAACTGAAAATAATAATGATAATACAAATTCTGAATCTGAAGATGATACAAGTAGTCTTGACCTAGCTGTATTAAATGAAACAAGTAAGATTTCACAAATGGGTATGAGTTCTATTGCTTCTATAGTAAGTAGAATTACAGATAAAAATATGAAAAAAGATTTAGTTGCAATGTATACTCAATATTCTAATATTTTATTTCAAGTAAATCAGCATTTTGAAAAATATGGTGAAATTCCTGCAGACGCACCTGCTGGTGCTAAAGTTATGAGTGCATTTGGAATTAAATGCAATGTTATGAAAGATAGTAGCAATTCACATATTGCAGAGCTTATGATTCAAGGCACTCAAATGGGAGTTATTGAATGTCAAAAAATTCTTAATGGTAATTTAGCTATAGAGCAAAGTACTCTTCAAATGGTTCAAACTTTATTAAATTTTCAAAATCAAAATATAAATAAACTTAATGTTTATTTATAAATACTAATCTATGACATAATAATGGCATAGTATAAAGTTTGTGTTAAATTAAAATTTCCTATAATATAAAATTGAGTACCACAAAGCTTTCTTAAACTTTATGATACTCTTTTAATCTACTAGTTTTATTTTAGTTTTATTTTAGTTTTATTTTTTATCATAAAAGCTCTAAATATTTGCTTTAATATTATTTCCATTTAGAAAACTTTTAATGTCCATCCTTTTTGCATTTTCACCTTGTACTTCTAATGCACTAATTATTTCATCACCTGCTTTTATAAATAGTCCTTGTTTTTTGTCTGCTAAAATTATATCACCATTTTTTAAATTACTTTCTTTATCAATATTATTATTTTCTTTTCCTATTTCATTAATTTTCTTATTAGTATTTCTCTCTATTTTGATATCTTCTGTTTCTTTTCTTAATATATTAACATTTACATTTTCAAATTTTTCACTAAATTCTTTTTTAGATATTATATCAACTTTCCATAGCTTAACTTTTTTCCCATTTATAAAAGTATATGCTCCCATAATAGGGTTCAACCCTCTAACTAAATTTTTAATCTCTTGAGCTGATTTATTCCAATCTATCAATGCCATTTCTTTGCTTAGCATTGGAGCTAAAGTAAATTCTAATGGTTGCTTTTTAGCTTCAACTTTTTCTTTAATTTTTTCTAGTAGCATGCTTTCACTTGCATCAAATTCGTTTTTTGCACTTTGAATTTTGTCTAAGGTCTTTACTAATAATTCAGCACCAATCTTTGATAATCTAGTCCATAATTCTCCTGTTGTTTCATTAGGTCCTATTTCTACTTTTTCTTGTAATATCATATCTCCTGTGTCCATGCCTTCATCCATAAACATTGTTGTTATTCCAGTAAATTCATCTCCATTTAATACTGCCCATTGTATTGGAGCAGCTCCTCTATATTTTGGCAAAAGTGATCCATGTACATTTATTGCACCATATTTAGGAATATCTAATATTTCTTTTGGTAAAATTTTTCCATAGGCTACAACGCATAGTACATCCGGTTTTAGTGATTTTATCTCTTCTATAAATTCTGCATTATTTCTTACTTTTAGTGGTTGATATATTTTTAAATTTTTTTCTAATGCAAATTCTTTTACTGGAGAATAGGCATTTTTCATTCCTCTACCCTGTGGTTTATCTGGGTTTGTGATAACTGCTAATATTTCATTTTTACTGTTATATATTGCTTCTAATGATTCTTTTGCAAAATCAGGTGTTCCCATAAATACAATCTTCATCACATATCCTCCTTTTGATTTTTATTATCTTAAATTATTTTAATTATTTTCAATTACTTTTATTGCTCAAATTTACTTTTATTGCTTAAAATTGATTTTTAATCTTATTACTGCTTTTTGATATCTTTTATTATATAATTTCCAAATTATTTTTTATCTTCGCTTTCTTCCTTTGGATCTATATATTCTAATGTTCCAGGTATCATCAAGTCTACAAATAATGTTCCATTTAAATGATCTATTTCATGGCAAAGTGCTTGCGCTAACAATTCTCTTCCTTTTATCGTTATAGTTTTTCCATTTTCATCTAATGCTTTAACTGTGACTTCTTCTGGTCTATCAACTTTTGCAAATTGATTTGGAAAACTTAGACATCCTTCTTCTACTTCTTGATTTCCTTTTTCTTTTATAATTTCAGGATTTACTAGTTTTAATGGTTTGCTTCCATCATATAAATCTATTACTACTACTCTTTTTAGAATTCCTACTTGAACAGCAGAAAGGCCTACACCATTTGCCTCATGCATAGTTTCTAGCATATCATCTAATAATATTCGTATATTATCATCTACTTTTTCTACTTTTCTAGATTTCTTTCTTAAAATTTCATCGCCATTATATCTTATTTGTCTTATTGCCATTATTATTTACCCTTTCAATTATTTTTACTATTATTAATAAGTAATTATATTTTAAATCTTTTCCAATTTATATATTTATTTTTATAATATTACTTTATATATTTTTTTATTTCATAATTATATAAATTCTCTTTAATTTAATTTTCCTTACATCATATTATTTGGATTTACTTCAACTGTTACCCTTGCAGTATCAACTTTCATTTTAGAATATTCACTCATCATATCAGTAAGTAAATTATTTACTCTATCATCATATTTACATTTTATTATCATTCTCCATCTTATTCTATCTTTTATCTTATCAATTGGAGATGGTACTGGGCTATAAAGTAAAAGTCCAAATTTTTCATTTATTACTCTTTGCTTTAAATATTCATGCAATTTTTTTGATATATTTCTTAATTCATTTATTGATTTCGCTGACATATCAATTACTATTATATCGCAAAATGGTGGATATTTCAAGGCTTTTCTAATTTCAATTTCTGTATTATAGAACAAATTATAATCTTGAGACTTAGAATATTCTATTGCATAATTGTCTGGATTATATGTTTGAATTATTACTCTTCCAACATCTTCTCCTCTTCCTGCTCTTCCTGCAACTTGTGTTAATGTTTGAAATGTTCTTTCATTTGCACGAAAGTCTCCTATATTTAGACTTCCATCTGCTGCAATTACTCCTACCAAAGTTACATTTGGAAAATGATGTCCTTTTACTACCATCTGTGTTCCAATTAAAATATCTATATTTTCATTTCTAAATTTTGTTAATATTTCTTCGTGTGAATTCTTTTTTGTGACTGTATCCACATCCATTCTTATTGTACTAGCTGTTGGAAATAGTTCTTTTACTTCATCTTCTAATTTTTGCGTTCCTGCTCCAAAATATTTTACATTGTTGCTGTGACATTCTGGGCATTCTGTTATTACGTCTTGCTCATATCCACAATAATGGCATTTCAATTTATTTTCATTTTTATGATATGTCATTGTTATATTGCACCTTTTGCATTTGACTGTGTATCCACAATCTCTGCACATTACAAAAGTTGAGAAGCCTCTTCTATTTAAAAACAAAATAGTTTGCTTTTTCATTTCAAGATTTTTATTAATCTCTTCATATAATTTTCTGCTAATCATATTTTTATTGCCACTTGCTAATTCTTCTCTTAAATCAATAATTTCAACTTTTGGCAAAATTGATTGATTGGCCCTTTTAGTTAAAGTTAATAATTGTATTTCTCCTTGATTGGCTCTATAAAAGGTCTTCATATCTGGAGTTGCACTTCCTAAAACTAAAGGAATATTTTTTTGCTTTGCTATATGCTCTGCAACTTCTTTTGCATCATATCTAGGTGTCATTTCGGATTGATATGATTCGTCATGTTCTTCATCTATTATAATTATTCCTAAATCAACTGCTGGTGCAAAGATTGCAGACCTCGCTCCAATTATAATTTTTGCTTTTCCTGATTTAATTTTATTCCATTGATCATATCTTTCACCTATTGATAGTTTACTATGAAGAACAGCAATTTGTTCCTCACCAAATCTTTCAATAAATCTATTTACTGTCTGTGGTGTAAGTGAAATCTCTGGAACTAACATTATACTACTTTTATTATTGCTAAGCATTTTTTCAATTAGTTGTAAATATATCTCTGTTTTTCCTGAACCTGTTATTCCATATATTAAATATTCGTTAAGCTGAATTTTATTATTTATATTATTTATATTTTTTAGATTTTTGTTTAATTCATTTTCACTACTGCTATTATAGTTACTTTCTTTATTACTGTTATTTTTTTCATCACATTCAATAATTTCACTGTTTAATTTAGATTCAACTTTATTATTTTCTTCTTGGTCTTGCATAATTTTATCAAATGCAAATTGTTGCTCATCAGTTAATTTCAAATTCACCGTTTTGATATCTTGTTTGTGAATAAATGGATTCCTTTCAACTTTTTGACTGTTACTTTCAAGATAGCCATTTTTAATAAGAGTTTTTACAATCGCTGGTGAAGCATCTGTAAAAAGTTCTATATCTTGCATTGTAGCATTTCCATTATTAATAATAAATTCAATAACATTTCTTTGTTTTTCAGATTTTACAATTCCATCATCTAAATCTTTTTGAACATCCTCAATTTCTTTTGCCAATGTTATTAAATTAATAGTTTTTTCTTTAACTCTATCTTCAACTTTTTTAGTAGTAGTACCTGGCTGGAGCATTAGTTTTATACAATCTGCTACATTACAAAAATATCTCTTTGACATCCATTTTGCAATTTTTATTTGACTATCATCTATTCCTTCTTGTTTTTGCACTTTTGCAATAGGCTTAATCTCATAATCAGATTTTTCCTTAATTTTTACTACTACCGCTTCTACTAACTTTTCATTGCTTCTAAATGGCACAAAAACTCTACTTCCAACATATACATTCATATCTGCTGGAATTTCGTAATCAAATTTTCTATTCAACTTTTTTACACTTGTGCTAATTATAACTTCTGCTACCATTTTTCTCCCAAATATTTTTTAAAATTCATTTATAAAATAATCCTAATGTTTTTATAAAAAATAAAATTAATTTTTTCTAATTCTTATTTTCTATTAAATTTCAATTTAATTTGCTGCGTTCAAGATTTTCTAATTTTGTTGTTCATAGGCTTTTATCGTATTTTCAAGTAACATTGCAATTGTCATAGGTCCAACTCCACCAGGAACTGGTGTTATTAATGATGTTTTTTTAGATACATTTTCAAAATCTACATCTCCACAAATTTTTCCGTTTTCATCTCTGTTCATTCCAACATCAATTATTACAGCCCCTTCTTTTACCATATCAGCTTTAACAAACTTTGCTTGTCCAATTGCAGCAATTAGTACATCAGCTTCTTTAATTTCTTTTTCGATTTCTTCTGTTTTTGAGTGGCATATTGTAACAGTTGCATTTTTACTAAGTAGGCATTGTGCCATTGGCTTTCCAACAATGTTGCTTCTTCCTAGTATTACAGCCTTCTTTCCTTGCAAGTCTATATTATATTCCTCAAACATCTTCATTATTCCCTTAGGAGTGCATGGTATAAAATTAGGACTTCCTATTGTTAATAATCCAATATTTTTAGGATTAAATCCGTCAACATCCTTTTCCGGTAATATTTTTCCAAATGCTTCTTGAATATCTAGTTCTTTAGGAATTGGACTCTGAAGTAAAATTCCATTTATTTCATTCTCCTTATTTGCTTTTTCTATTACATCAATTAATTGCTCTCTAGTGACATTTGAAGGTAATCTAAATTCTTTGAACTTTATTCCTACTTCTTCGCAAGCTTTATTTTTGTTACGTACATAAATTTTTGAAGCTTCATCTTCCCCTACAAATATCACTGCAAGGCCAGGTGTTATTTTTTCTTTTTCTACTTTTTCTTTTAATTCTAATCTTATTTTTGCTGCTAATGCTTTTCCATCTATTATATTCATATCTTTTTACTCTTTCTTTCAAATATTATTTTATTTCTTTATATTTTATCATATAACAAAGTACTTAACACTCGTATTTTATCATACACGCAAAAAAAATGGTAGTGTTTTTATAAAAAAACACTTTTGATTTTTATTATAAAATGCTCTGCTATACTTATTTAACATTTTCAAGATACCAAGTCATATACTTATTTAACACTTTCAAGATATCGAATCATATACTTATATATCTTTATATCTATTTTTTGTATTTATATACTATAAATTTGGTCAATTGTAAAAGTAAATGCAAGAATGTAAAGGTAAATGCAAGTTGTAAGACTAAATGCAAGTTCTAAGGATTAAAGAGGAAAAAAACTTGATTTTTTTCCTTTTTTAGTGTAAAATTAAATGCA
>JBPOHA010000046.1:0-17855 GCA_052036095.1 Bacillota bacterium | reverse complement strand
TTTACAGTTGTAGTTCCTTCTGTTTCGCCTATATTACCAGCACCATAAACATTTATATCTAAATCTGTATTTATGTCAACATTAGTTTTTCCATTAACTTTAGCAGTGTCTGAATATCCGTTTACACCTTCACCTGCTCCATAAACATCACCATTAATTGTTGGACTTCCACTAATTGTTACGTGAGTATTTCCAATTGTTTGAGCTAAGGTAGTTTTCCCTGAATATCCAGAATATCCTTTTCCTGCTCCATATACGCTTCCATTTATAGTACCACCAGATATAGTTACATAAGAATCTCCATATAATGTTCCACCATCATCAGCAATTGTTGATTTATCTAGATATGGTGAATATCCATATCCTCCACCATATATATTTCCATTAACTGTTCCACCTGACATATTAATTGTTACACTTGTTGTATATCCAATACCATAATACTTATATTCATCAGATGAATTTTGATTATATCCAGTAACACCACCAGCACCTGTACCATATATATTTTGTGAAATTGTTCCTCCTGTAATTTCTATATCAATAGTTCCATAATAATACACATCACTGCTTTTTCTTCCTAAAGAAGATCCATAAAGTTCTTTTATTGTTCCGCCCGAAATAGTCATCTTTGAAGAGCCCCAATATGAATTAGATGGAGCACTTCCCATATCTCTACTGTATCCTATACTTCCTCCAATTACTCTTCCTATTGAACCAGATTTAACCTCTATCTCAGTATCAGAATATATATTACCATCAGTTTGTCCACCAACAATAAAATTTATATCCATTGGGTATCTAGAAGTATCTCTTGTAGTTTCTTCTATATCTACAATTACTTTAATTCTAAAAGGATCTGAGCTACTACCTGTTGTATTATATGATGTCCAATTATAACCTGTATTTCTAGTTCCTGATATTATTCTGCAATAAGTTCCACTTTGAATTAAAATTGTTCCACCATTTGCATATCCGCTTAGAGATGTTGAATTATAATTTGCAAAACCACCACATATATGAAAACTTGGAGAATTGGCATTATATAATCCATAGCTAGATATTCCACCTGTTGAATAATATTTCATGTCCAAACCTTTTCCCATTGTTAAACTATGTCCTTGTGCAAATAATATTGTAACTCCAGAATAACTCGAATTGGTATTTCCATAGAAATTCAAATATTCAAATTTAAAATCATTTCCTAAATATGCACTTTCAGAATTTATATATAAATTAGCATTATAGTTATTTTTTTTATAAACACCTGTTATAGTTGCGGTTTTTCCACCTTTTAAAGCATTTAAAGTATCATTAGCAATAGTATTGTTTGTATTATTATCTGTTGAAAAATAATCTCCCATAACAACAACTATGTTACTTTTTAATGTTCCGCTAGAAGATAATTTGCTAAATGCTGTTGTCATTGAATAAACTGCAGTTTGAGGTGTAAATCCATCATTAGAATTGCTACCATTATTACAATCAACATATACAACAGTTTTATCTCCATAAGTAAATTCATTTTCTGCTGACAATAAACTTTCAGAATTATTAGTTGCTACTAATTTATAATCATTTATGCTTTCCAATCCTGTAAGTGTAAGTGATGTAGCCCCATCAATTTTTGTTACTTCATAACCAGTTTCATCTTCTAAATACCATTGATACGTATAATCACTTGCATTTATATATGAAAGTGCAGTTCCTTTCAAATATGCAGTAACAGAATTTGAAGAAGTATTTATATTAAAACCTATTTCAATAGTAAGTCTTTCAACTGTATATGAAAGCACTTCATAGCTTACACCATCATTTATTATACATTGAATATAATAACTTTGCTGTATTGAAGGTGATTGTGTAATTGAATTTCCTGTAACATTATCTTGTTTTACATTATTAATATACCAAGTATATGTAAATGAAGTTTGACTATAATTAGCGCTTACACTTGCTGTATATGTTGGTGCTGCAGATTTGTCTAATGTTGCATCAAATCTTGGAATTAAACTATATGTACCTCCAGAATATTTCCAACTCATATATGTGTCCGAATCATCCTGTGCGAAATCGTTAAAATTAGTAAGCATTCCATTATAACTACTCAAATATTGTCCCTTATTCATTCCCTGTACATATCCTATATTATTATAATAATAAGAATATATACGGTATGAACTTGATTCTGGTGTATCTCCATCAGTATATGTCGATGTAAACTGTTTTGTATTAGCAGTATAATCATAGTAATAACTTGACATTGTTAAATTATAATAACCATCATCAGTATCAGTACCCTCCCAATAATAATCAAAATAGTACGTACTTGTACGACTTGTATTATCTCTTAGATAGCCAAATATAGGTCCAATAAATGCATACTGTGCTTTTAAAGTACCTGTATACAAAGAGTTTTCTGGCCATGCAGATTGTGATCTAATTCCACCAATTATACCACCTATTGCAGTTTGATATGAATCACTCATACTTTGTGCACCCTTAGATAATGTAATATCTACATCTGACAAACAGTTATTAATTAAATAATAATTACTTGAATTTGGCTCTGAATCACTTGATGAAGTATTAGTGGTATAACCAACTAAACCTCCAACAAAGAATTGAAAGTTTATTCCAGAATATGTTGACGTCGTTTGGGAAATTGTGGAATTTTTACTTATTACATTTATAATACTTGAATTATTATACATTTTTCCTGCAACAGTTCCAATATAGAGACCTCCATTATTAGAAGTCATATTATTTCCTTGTCCAATTTGTATAGTTGCAGAATCAAGTTGTAAATTTCTTATAATTGTTCTATCACTACTATTTCCAATACTACCAAAAAGTCCAAATACTTGTTTTGAACTTGTACTTACATTTCCTATTGTAATCTTTAAATTAGATATTGTGAAACCTTCACCATCAAATATTCCTTTAAAAGAATTCGTATTAGTTCCTATTGGAGTCCATTCATTATTAGCTAAGTCAATATTATTAACTAATTTAAAATAATTTCCACTATATGAATTTCCATCATTTACAGAACTTGCTAAAAATGCAAGCTCATCTCCTGATGTTATTAAATATGGATTTGACTGGGTTCCTGATCCTATTGCTATTGATGTTGCCACTGTACCATCCCAAGTATTGGCGTCTGTTTGAGTATTTACAACAGAAGACATTCTTAATAACATTTTCTTTGTAGACTTTTGCTTTTTAGTTGCATCTGCATAAATTGCATACATATTTATTTTCTTTGTAGTAAATTCTATTGAAGAACCATCTACAGTTGCATCTGTGATTTCAGTTGAAGTATATGTTATTCCATTACTTGTGTCATTTTCACTGGTTGATTTTGTAGTGCTATTAGTTGCTACTACTGTTGAAGCATTATATGAATATTCTGATTTAAAAACTAAATTGCTAAAAGTAATATCTAATGTTTCATCATAATCTTGTGCATTATATTCTAATTTATTTGTACTTGTTGAGCTTTGACTTGAATTAGAACTAGTACTATTAGTTACACTTGACGTTGTATTTTCATTTGAAATCACATTTGATATTAGATTTGAATTATTTAAATTAGTAGATGTATCATTATCATACATAATTTTAAAACTATAAGCATCATACATGATATAATTAGTATTTCCTGCATCAACAGCTTGTTTTTCAATTTCAGTTTTTATGCTATCTTCAATATTTTCAAGAGTCAATAAAGAAGTAAGAGGCATATAACCTTTTACTGATATTGTTGATTTATTTTCTCCTGTAATATCTGCTGTAATAATTTTATTATAAAGAGTTACAGAATTTGTAGTTTTTTTATCATAGCTTACCTTTATAGAAATGCTACCCGCTTCGAGTTCTTCTGATGTTAAATATATAGCTTCTCCTGCTTTTTTTTCAGACGTAACTGTAGACGTTGTAGTTGTAGTAGTTGTAGTAGTTTGAGATGTCGTATTATTAGTATTTGAATCATTACTATTAGCTATTGAGTTAGTTATAGTGTTGCTATTATCAATTATATTTGAATTACTTATATTATTGTTTTCACTAGTTATTGAATTATTGTTTTCACTAGTTATTAAATTATTATTTTCACTATTATTGACATTATCTTCGCTTTCTGTATCCACAATCACATTGCTTGTTACAAGTGTTGTTACTTTTTGCGTAATAACATATTTTGACACTATATTAGAATTTATGCTTTCTGGCAATATTATATAATAACCATTTTTTCCACCATCATTTGCTTCTATCTGATAACTAATATCAGCTACTTTTTCATCAACGTCGCTAATTTTAAGTATTATTTCTTTTGTTTTGCTCGCTTTAGAAAGACCTATAATAATAAGTTCAGTTACTACTACAATCATTAATATAATAGCTATAATTAATTTCTTCTTATTTATTCTTTCCATTTGCTTTATATATCTTCTCCATTTTAAATTATATGTACTTTAATTTAATTATTTTCATCAATTATTTTTTTCAATTCAATTTCTGCTTGTATATTTTCAAGATTAATATTATTCATATTTATGTAATAATACTTTTCACATTTAGTAAGTATACCCATTAAATTATCAAGATTGTCAACTGACAAATCATCTTTTGTAATATTAATATTTAATAATTGATATCTGTCCTTTATAATAAATAGCATATCTTTATCTTCTGTTATTTTAATATTATTAAGAATTGTAAAATAAGGCCATTTGGCAAAATCGCAAAATTCATCAATAGTATTACTAATATCATCTTCTGAAATTCCATCATTATTTTTCTTTATACATTCACATAAATAATCATAAAATGAAGATGCTAAATATACAATATCATATAAAGATGAGTCATCATTAAGTTTTGTAGCAATTGTACTATAAACCTTTTCATTATCTAATTTTTTATATAACTCTTTAGTTTCAAGAGCTAACTTAGTTTGTTTTGCAAAAGAACTTCTGGCAAACCAAGATCCATTTAATCTTAAAATATTTTTCTCATTTTTTTGTATTTGCTTTTTTAATTGAACATACGAATTTTTATATTTATCCTTTTCCTTGTAAGCATTAACAACATCATCTATAATATATTTAAATTTAAAATAATTTTTATATTCATACACACTATTATACAATTTTATCATTGTTAAATTAATATCATTTAATTGATTATCTGTTATGTCCTCTGTTGTAATATATCTAGAAATCATAGAGATAATAGTTGATTTACTATAATCACGTGTTTTCAATTCTCCACTTAAAAATTTATCAATAATTTCTTTTGGGTTTTCTTTTTCTTTCTCACATACACTTGCTTTTAAAGTAGCATACCTATTTCTTAGCTCTTCAGATGAAAACTTTTTTAATAGTTTTTGTTTTTGATCATCATAATATTTATCAATCTTTTTTTCGTTTTTCATATAAATATATCTTAGATTTAATTCAATGTATGTTATAATCTCTGGACACTTCCAATATAACTCTTCAAATTTATCTTTTATAACTTGAGAATTCACATCATTTCTCTGCATAGCAATAAAAAAAACTTCAAAATATTCTTGAACATATTTATTATAATTAAAGTCACGTAGTTCAACTTCTACGCCAACTTCTTCAAACTTTTTAATGCACGTAATTATAGCTTCATTTACAAGCTGAAGATTCTTTTTGTAATAATAAGTAAGATTATGAATCTCTTTGTCTAAATCCATTTTTTCATAAGAAGAATCTAATTCATTTAACAAATATAAAATACTCTCAAGATTTTTTAATTCATCACTTTGAATTTTTACTTCATTGTATTCAATATTGCTTAATTTGTTATATCTCCTTTGAATTTCCTTAAAATATTTATCTTTATATACTTGATATTTTTCCTCAATTTCTTTAACCTTATCTGTATATAATTTTAAATTTCTTTCAGTATTTTTAGGAAGAGTTTCTAATATTTCTTTATCAATATTAATTTGTTCTGTCAAAGAATCTAATTCTGTTTTTTCTTTAGATTCATTATTTATTAAATTATTTTCTACATTCTCAGACATATTTTCCTCCGCTAATTATAAATTTAAATATTCTATATATAAATTTATATCTATGATCAAATCTATTTTGTTATATATTATTTTATATATTTGTTAATTTTTTTGTTTATTTTTTTGCTTATTTTTTTGTTTATTTTTTTGCTTATTTTTTTGTTTAGTTTTTTGCTTATTTTTTTGCTTATTTTTTTGCTTATTTTTGTGCTTATTTTTTTGCTTATTTTTTTGCTTATTTTTTTGCTTATTTTTTTGCTTATTTATTTGCTTATTTTTTTGCTTATTTATTTGCTTATTTTTTGCTTATTTATTTGCTTATTTTTTTGTTTATTTATTTGTGGATTTTAATAAATTTTATGATAATCTATTTATTATTATTTGCATCTTCATATTGTTTATTTAAATAATCTAAAAATTCTTTTACTTCATTATATGCACTCATTAATTCTTCATTTGACATAAAATTCACCTCTCATATCATTACACTAAATCGTTTCGATTATATCATAACAAATTAATAAGTAAAACATTTTTATAAAAAAAAATTATAAATTTTATATTTTTTTAAAATTTAGTCATAAGTTTAGAAAAGCCTAATATATTATAATAAAGTTTTGTACAAACGTAATTTTATATAATAAAAAATTTATATTTTTTCTTTCTTAGTAAAGTTCAAGTTTATGAGCTTTAAAAATTTATATTTTTAAAAGTGTTGCTTTTTATAAAAAGTTAATAAACATATCTATTTAAAAATATCTTAGAAAATTTATTATTACAAAAAATTAAATATTATATAAAATACCTTAAATATTTTTAAGAAAGGATGATATAGAAATGGAAGACAATTTAAAATTATACCAAGATATTGCTACTCGTACTGATGGTGACATATACATTGGAGTCGTTGGACCTGTAAGAACTGGTAAGTCAACATTTATTAAAAATTTCATGGACTTACTTGTAATACCTAATATTGATAATTCATATAAAAGGGAACGAGCTTTAGATGAGCTACCACAAAGTGCATCAGGTAGGACTATAATGACTACTGAGCCCAAGTTTGTCCCTAATGAAGCTGCAAATATCATATTAAATGGTAACATTAAATTTAAAGCAAGACTAGTAGATTGTGTTGGCTATCTTGTAAACAATGCAATAGGTTATTTAGAAGATGACATCCCTAGAATGGTAAAAACACCATGGTTTGATGAAGAAATACCTTTTGAAGAAGCCGCTGAAATTGGAACTAAAAAAGTTATACAAGATCATTCAACAATAGGATTATTAGTTACAACAGATGGAAGTTTTTCTGGAATTTCGAGAGAAGATTATATCTCAGCAGAAGAAAGAGTTGCTAAAGAATTAAAAGATATTAATAAACCATTTGTAGTCGTTTTAAATACTTTAAATCCATACTCTGATGAAACAAAAATTCTTGCTTCATCTCTAGAAGAAAAATATTCAGTACCCGTAATTCCAACCAACTGTGCAAATTTAACAATCGAAAATATAAATGAAATACTAAGCAAAGTTCTCTATGAATTTCCTATAGAAAGAATAAATATTACATATCCCAAATGGATAGATGCACTTGATAATAATCATTGGCTAAAAAAAGAAATTTGTTTAGAAATTAAAAATTCATTTGCAAATATTAAAGTAATAAAACAAATAAATACTATAAATATCTCTACTGCTAATAATAGCAAGATTGAGGTAAATGGCTCTAACAATATAATAGATACCACTAATCAAAATTTAAATAATACTAACAATACAAATTTAAATGATAATGTAATAACCACTGCAAATATTACCCAAATAAATCTAGGTACTGGAAATGTTGACATTTCTTTAGCAGTAAGAGATAATTTATTTTATAGTATACTTACTGAAATGTCAGGTCAAACTATCTCAAATGAATTTGAATTATTTTCAGCATTTGTGCAATTTGCTAAAGTCAAAAATAGCTATGATAGAATTGCTCCAGCACTAGATCAAGCAATGTCAAAAGGCTATGGAATAATTACTCCTTCAATAAATGATTTAATACTTGAAGAACCTGAAATGGTAAAGCAAGGATCAAAATTTGGAGTAAAGTTAAAAGCTAAAGCCCCATCTATTCACTTGATAAAAACTGAAGTACAAACAGAAGTATCTCCTATTGTAGGAAGTGAAAAACAATCAGAAGAATTGGTAAAATATATGCTCTCAGAATTTGAAAGTGACCCTAAGAAAATATGGGAATCAAATATATTTGGAAAGAGCTTACATGAACTTGTCAACGAAGGATTGCAAAGTAAGCTAGCCTGCATGCCCGAAGATGCTCAATTAAAATTACAACAGACATTGGAAAGAATAGTAAATGAAGGATCAGGAGGATTAATCTGCATAATATTATAAAATTTTTCTTTTAATATAACCATTAATAAAAAAATATATAATTCTTTAGCTAAATTTATCGCACATATACAAATTTTGGAACGCTTAGGTATATTAATTACCTTAAAGCGTTCCAACTTTTTCTTAAATTTGCATCTAAGCCATTATTTTATCGTTATAATCTTTAATTTTTTAATTTCTACTTCAAATTGATTTTTTTCTATTAAAATGTTAAATTCCTTTTGATTGCCTATTTTTTCTTTACTATATACATTATTTTTTTCTTCTTTATAATCTAGACTTATATCATTTTCTTCAAGAATTGGTTGATTAATCTTTATTAAAACCATTGTAGATTCGTCCATTCCACTAGGTAATGTTTTATTATAATTATCATAAAAAATAATATTACTAAAATATAGCAAATGCATATCAGAAGTTGCATTTATTTTATAAATTACATTATTTTTATCTTCGATTATTAATTTTGATGGATTTATATCTCCAACAATGTACTCTTCATTAAACAGCTCTTTATTAGTATACTCTTCTTCAATTTCATTTTTCCAATGGCAATCTTCGCATTTATAATATATAGGTATATCAGCGATTGATGTCACTTTTTTTAAAGCTTCATTTAGCAATTTTACATATTCATACAATATATTTTTGTATTCACTTAATGATGTATCTTTTCTAATTTTTAAAATTGAATATACACTTTTTTTATTTTCCCTATGCTCTTTATCTTTCAAAGTCTTAATCTTGGTATAATCATCAACAAGCTCTCCGAATATCTCTGTAGATTGATTTCCCTTATAATTTTCTTTTAATCGCTCTAGTTCATTTAAAATGATATTATCCAACTTTTCTAAAATTTCATTTTTAGACTTTTCCTTTTCACTCATCTTAAATTCACTTAAGATTTTTTGTTCTTCTACTATTGCATTCAGAGAATTTAAAGCATAATTGCAAATAAATATAGCATTACATTCATCAATAGATAATTTTCTTCTTTGGAGTTCATCAACTTTTTGAGCAAATTCCTCCATATCCTCGTTTAAATTATAAGTACACTGTAAGTGCTTTTCTTCAAAATTTTTATCCGAAATATTTCCTTCTTCTAATTCGTTTCTTTCATCTTTATTGCTAAACTTCCAAAATTCAAATATGCTTTTTTTATGCTTTTCAATTTCTTTCAAATATAATTTAGCATTTTCAATTTTTTTCTCTAAATTCTGCTGTTTCAATATTAATATTTTTAAATCATTTTTTATATCTTTTAGATTATTCTTAGCAGATAAATTTTGCATACATATCTTAACTAGATCTGCTAAAGTATAAAAATTTGAAATCTGTGATATCATTAAGTTCGAATTATCATTTTCATTTAAATCTCTTTCAAGATTTTTATTTGAATTCTTATTGTCCTCTTCGTTTTTTACTTCACTTATCTTATTATTTTCACTATCTTTTAGATGTTTTCCAGTTAAATTTGCCACCCTTATACTTCTTGTACTTTTAAAAAAATAAGTTATTTTTTTAAAAAAACTCTTTTTACATTCTAAAAACAGAACAATCTGTTTTTCCTGCTTTACAAACAACTCATTTTCTTTTTGTATCTGTAATTTAATTTTTTCTAGCTCATTTTTTTTCTCATTGATTTCATTTAATATTTCTTTTTTTTCTCCCTGTTTTAATATTACTTGTTCAGATATAAAATCTGACAAATTTGTAATATTAATATTTCTGTTTCCTTTTGCATCATCAATATAGTAAAATTCAAGTCCACCATCTTCAGTAATATTAACTTTAATTTTTTCTTTATAATCTGTTTCTGTAACTAATATAAATAAAGCCTTAGCAAGCATATATAAATTAAGTGCTTCTTCTCTCTTTTTAATCTCTATTCTATATTTGCTTTCTAATTGTTCATCCAATTTTGCTTTTCCAACTATATAAATTTTATTTTCAACTATTGGCTTGTTTTCTATATTTTTTATTTCTTCAATTATATCATTTTGTTTTTCAATATTAATTCTTCTTTTATCATCCAAATAATTCCTTGTAACTTCATACGTTATCGGCCAATTTTCAGTAAATGCCCAAATATAATTTTCCAAGTCAGATATCTCTTTTTTAGAAAGTAAACGCTCATCATAATCGCTTTTGCAAATTGGTACAAAAATTTTATAATTAGGATTTTCTAACTTTTTTTTAATTATGTAAAACAATACGGAAGTTTCCCCCTCTTTTGATGGGAAAAGCATAAAATATTTATTTTCTTCTCTTGAATAATAAATTTGCCATAAATAATTTTTTTCATATTTAATAAAAAACGGTATTTTTCCTTGCAATCTATCTTGTAAATTTTCAAGATTCTCTATTTCAGAAATTGATGTCTTTTCAATTAATTTTTCAAATTCTATTCTGTCATTTTTTATAAATTCATTAATTGGCTTGGATATTTCAAACCTTTTAGATATGTCAGTAGTTCTATCAGAATCACTTATTAAGATATCCAAATCTTTAATTTGTACATCTTTGTAAACTCTATAAATCTCTGAATTGTCAAATGCTTTTGAAGTTTTAAAAATTGGCTTTTCACACATTAGATTCTTTTGAATACAATCAATATTTAATCCTATATAATCTAAAATTTCACTTGACAATCTAATACCTCCTTTATAAAATCACTCTCTTTGTATAACTTAGTCTCATCATACTTTCGCACTTTAATTTTATTTATTTTATATTCCTCTTTTCCAATTAAAACTATATATGGAATCTTCAAATCTATTGCTTTATATTGTTTATTTTGGAAATTATTTTCAGTATTATCAATTTCAGCCCTTATCTTATTTGCTAATAGCTTGTCTCTAATTTCATTTGCATAATCGTCAAACTCATCACCTTCTGAAATTATTTCAACTTGTGTTGGAGCAATCCAAAAAGGAAATTTTCCTCTATATCTTTCTATTAATATACTAATAATATTCTCATAACTTCCAACAGCAGTCATATGAAAATATATTGGAAACTCATCTTCATTATCTCTATTTACAAATTTAGTGTCAAACCTATGTACAATTTCAAAATCCACTTGAAGAGTTGAAAAATTCATATCATTATATTTTATAAAAATTGCTGGACCATACATCTTAGCATTATTATCTTCATTAAACTCTAATTTTAGATCTGTAAGCACCTTTTTCATTACATCAGTAACATATTTCCACTCATCAACCTGCCCAATATAATCTTCTTTTTTATTTTCATTCCAGTTTTGTACTGTGTATATTACATTCAAATTAAGTTTATCTATAATTTGCTTTTGCATATTAATTGCATTTTTAATCTCTTTTTCTAACTGATCTTTAATACAAAAATCGCTAATATCTGATAATGTAAATTGTCTTGCACGAGAAATGCCTTTTAAATCTTTTTCATTTCTAAAAATAGTAGAAGTTTCGCAATATTTTTCTGGAAGCTCTTTATATGTATGTTGTTTTGTATTATAAATGCTACAATGGAATGGTTGAACATAAGGTTTTAAAACAATAGCATTATCTTCTGGTTCATCTTCCGAATTAGGCTGTATAGTAAATAAACTTTTCTTTTCTATATCATATCTATCTTCAATTTTATATATTTCAGCTTTTGAAACACTAGGAGTTCTTACTACTTTATAGCCATTTTTTTCTTCTTCATACTCAACATAATTTCTAAGAATTCTAATCATCTTAGCACCCTTAGGCAACATTATAGGAAATCCTTTTCCTATGTAATCTGCATTAGTATATATTTCAAGTTCTTTTCCTAATTTATTAATTTCAGCTATTTCCATCATTCGTTCCTTTCACCAATACATATAATATTTATTTTACTCTACATTATTTTATTTCATACTATTTTGCTTCATACTATTATTCGGTTTTGCCTTCTTTTTCACAACATTAAATTTAATATAAAGAATATTTTTATATTGATATTATATCATTATAAAAATAAAAAATATAGTATTTAAATAAAAAAATACTTAGTCTCAAAAAAGCAAGCTAACCTTAGTGGTTAGTTTGCTTTTTTGTTTTCAGTATTTCTCTCTAAATTTGGTTTTGTTTCTTTTTACTTTTTTGACAAAATCTTATATAATATTTTGAAAATAAATTAGAATTTCAAAATTGTAAAAGATTAAGTTTTTTAACATGTCCTAGCAATTATAATTCCATAAGGACTCAATTTCCACTTTGTACAACCTTTAGTACAAAACTCAATATTAAAAACAGTTGAATTATTTCTAATATCAATTTTTTGACTTGTATTGCTGCGATTTACTGCAATTACAAGTTTTTCACCATCATCAGTCATTCTTTCAAAAATAAGAATGTTCTGATTTATTTCAAGAATATTTGCATCGGAATCAGCAAGTATATCAATATTTTTCTTTCTATATATTCCAATACTTCTTACAAATTTTTTTAACTCGTAGTCTTGCTTTTTCCAGTTGTATGGTTTCCTACAAAATGGATCTTTATACCCTGTGGTTCCAATCTCTGTACCATAATATAAACATGGTATTCCTGGAATATTGTATAGAATTGTAATTGCAATTTTAGCTAATTTTTTAGCAAGCTCATAGCTTTCTGGTGTTAATGAATCATTTTCCAGTTCAAATCTACGAAAGCCATAAGTGTCAAATGAATTTCCATCTTGCCATAGCTTTTCTATATCCCATATCCTACCATCAAATACATTTTCATTCATTTTCTTTCCCGCCAACATAGTTAATGTCATTGGTGTATCATGCGTCCCTATGTTGTTTAATAGGATATTACATACATCTTTTGGATAACCATTAAATACCTTTCCAAAGTTATAGGAAAAGTGCCTATCATTGCCAAACCGAACCCATCGTAATATTGCATCAGCCATAGGATAATTCATAATTGAATCAAGCTGACCATCAAAAATTTTTGGGTCTTCTTTATCAGTTGCAAGATTCCACATCTCCCCAATAAAAATTGTATTGGGATAATCCTCCTTTACTTTTGATAGTGCCAATAAAAACTCTTTTGGGAGATTTTCTCCAAGGTCAAGCCTTATTCCGCTAGCTCCGCATGAAAGATATTTCCTTACAACTCTTATCGCAAATTGCTGGTATTCTTTCCTGCTACAAGCACATTCTGGTAAATCTTGAAATCCCCACCAAAAACTTTGATTTCCATTAGAATCCTTTTTGTACCAGTTCGGAAAAAGCTGCGGGTTTTTAAAATAAAAACTGTTACTTCCAGTGTGATTAAAAACAATATCAACAACAATAATAATTCCCATTGATTTTGCTTTTTTACATAAATAAGCAAAATCACTCCATGTTCCAAGCCAAGGATCTATCATCATTTGATCACCCACATCATAATGGTGATAAGAATCGCTTTCTTCTATTGGAGTAAGATAAATCATATCAAATCCTAAATCAGAAATATAGCCAAGTCTTTCAGCTATTCCTCTAAGATTTCCTCCATAAAAATAATTATTTTGATAAATACCATTTTTATCAGGCTTCCAATTAGGTATATAATCATCCCAATCTTTTAAAATTCTGTTACCGATTCTCACTGCTTTGACTAATTTATCATCGCTTTTGTAATTTACTACGCTTCTGTAATACCGATCAGGCATTAATTGATACGCAGTTCTTCCTAGCCAAATACTTTCTTCTTTTTTCATTTGTCTATCCTCCTTTTTTTTAAATTATTAAAAAAATAGTAATTTTAAACAAAATTTTACATTCTAAATGTACTATCATTTTTAATTTTTGTCAATATCTAATTTACATAATTTAAGATAAAACTTAAACTTTCAATTTAGCTTTGAGTTTTAGTTAAAATGTAAGCTTTTGCATAATTTTTTAGATAAACTTAAACATTATAAAATTTATTAGGAATAAAAATATACCTAAGGAAAATCAATTTCAACTGATTTTCCTTAGGCACATTTTTTAAATTATACTTTAGCCTCTTTTGCGATTTTCTTAATAAACTCTGCAGAACCCATTTGACCTAAGTCTCCTTCTTTTCTATCTCTTACAGAAACCTTATTAGATTCTACCTCTTTATCTCCTACTACTAACATATATGGAGCTTTAGAAAGTTGAGCCTCTCTAATCTTATATCCAATTTTTTCATTTCTATCATCTACTTCAACTCTTAATCCTTCTTGTTCCATCTTTGATTTTAAACTTTTTGCATATTCTATATGTTTATCACTTATTGGAAGAATCTTAACTTGTACTGGTGCAAGCCATGTTGGGAAAGCTCCTTTTGTTTCTTCTATTAAAAATGATATAAATCTATCAAGCGTTCCTAATATTGCTCTATGAATTACTACTGGTCTATGTGCTTTTCCATCTTCACCTATATATTCAAGTTCAAATCTTTCTGGTAATAAGAAATCTAATTGGCAAGTTGATACTGTTACATCATGTCCTAATGCTGATTTTATTTGTACATCTAGCTTTGGTCCATAGAATGCTGCCTCTCCCTCTGCTTCATAGAAATTAAGTCCTAATTCAGTTAAAATTTCTCTTAATTGACTTTCTGCCTTTTCCCACATTTCATCATTATCAAAATATTTATGTTTATCATTTTTGTCTCTTAATGATAATCTAAATTTATAATCTTTAAATCCAAAATCTTCATAAACTGAAAGTATTAATTTTACTACATTTGCTACTTCTTCTTTTATTTGGTCTGGACGTACAAATAAGTGAGCATCATTTTGACACATTTCACGTACTCTTTCAAGTCCACAAACAGCACCACTATTTTCATATCTAAAATCATGTGCAAGCTCACCAATTCTTATTGGTAAATCCTTATAAGAACGAAGTTGACTCTTATAAATTAACATATGATGAGGACAATTCATAGGTCTTAAAACAAGTTCCTCATTATCCATTTTCATTATTGGAAACATATCCTCTTTATAATGATCCCAATGTCCACTAATCTTATATAATTCAGTTGTAGCTAAACAAGGAGTATAAACATGTTTATATCCTAATGCAATTTCTTTATCTTGAATATATCTTTCAAGAAGTCTCCTTACAGTAGCTCCATCTGGTAAATACATTGGAAGTCCTGATCCAACTAATTCATGAGTCATAAATAAATTTAAATCTTTTCCAATCTTTCTATGGTCTCTCTCTTTAGCATCTTGTAATTTCTGCATATATTCTTCAAGCATACTCTCTTTTGGGAAAGAAACAGCATAAATTCTTTGAAGCATTTTGTTATTTTCATTTCCTCTCCAATATGCACCTGAAGCTGATAATAATTTTACAACTTTTACCTTACCAGTACTCATTAAATGAGGGCCTGCACAAAGATCTGTAAAATCTCCTTGTTTGTAAAAAGATATAACAGCATCTTTTGCTAAATCATTAATAAGCTCAACTTTATAAGGTTCTTTGGCATCTTCCATGAATTTAATAGCTTCATTTCTTGGAAGTTCAAATTTTTCAATAGGCAAATCTTCTTTAATTATTTTCTTCATCTCTGCTTCAATTTTTTCAAAATCTTCTTCTGAAAAAGTTTTATCTGTATCAAAATCATAATAGAAACCATTTTCAATAGAAGGTCCTATTGTAAGTTTTATAGCATCTCCATAAATTCTTTTAATTGCTTGTGCCATTATGTGTGAAGTAGTATGCCAATATGCTTTCCTTCCATCAATATCTTCACTATCAAAAGTTAAAATTTCAAGTTTGCAATCTTTAGATAATTTTTTCCTTAAATCGACAACCTTTCCATCAACTTTTGCACAAGTTGCGACTCTTGCAAGTCCTTCACTAATTGATTTTGCTAAATCAATTACACTAATTCCATCTTCTTCCTCTCTAATTGAGCCATCTTTTAAAGTAACTTTAATCATAATAAATCCTTTCTTATGTTTCTGAGATTTCTAATTTATAATAAGATTATTGAATATTCATTTTGCATGAATTCTTATACATTTCGTTATACTTTACAGCAAAATATAATAATTATGATATTTCAATTTTTTCTTATATAAATTCAAAAATCCCAGAACATATCTAAAATAATATGTTCTGGGGTACTATTAGTACGGTTCCACCCGGATATTTAACTTAATTAATGCTTATAACGGAGCTCCCGCCTAGCTTATTCGCTAGGGCTTTGAAGAGGCAGTTTTTCAAATATGTTTACTCAAATTAACTTCCAGCCTATGATTAATTTTCTCTTTTAGCAACCTTTATTTTACTTTTTCTCTTACTAGTTTTATTTAATATTTTTATAAACTTATATTTTTATTATACTACTTTTTTTACTTATGTCAATAACTAATGAAGAAGAAATTTAGCGCTTTATTAATTCTATTTTCCGATATTGTATTATCCAGGACTCAGCGCTACAAGTATAAAGTGACACGAAAACCCCTGTCGACGCTAGCAGAATTCGTAGTGTAGTTTCCACGGCTAGCCGTACATAAGTCGTTAAAGGAATAATAGTCTCCTCTATAAGTGCAAGGGTAGTCCGTGTCAGAGCTAGATGACTCCGTAGTCCACTCCATTACATTTCCTGCCATATCGTATATAGTACATTGTACATCTATTGCACTGGTTAATTTTAATTTAGTCATTCCAGTATTGGCTAAATTGTCATCAGTTGATTCTCCACTTTGATTTGCATATTTTGAACTATTAGTTGCTGTTCCACATTTTTCTATATATACCATTGCTGTATCCCATGCATAACTATTTACCAAATCACTTGTTACATTGGCACTATACATATTTTTTGCTATTTCTGCTGCTTTGTTTTGTGTTACATAATTCCATACTTGTTGTTTTGATTTTATTGTTAGCTTTCCTTTTGTATATCCTGTCCAATTTGTACTTGGTGCTGTTCTACTTGACCAACCTGTTGTATCTAGTGTTGTATTTTCTGATACTCCTGCTTCGTATCTCGCTAGATAATATCCTCCATTATCTAAGACACTTTGTTTAAATTTTTCTATGTCTTTCGCTATTGTATTTAAACATCTGCTTGTTACATGTTGTGTCGCAGTTTCTTCAATAAACTTTGTATTTGTATATTCTTCTTTATAAATATCTGTAACAACTATTGGACCAGATCCAACACTACTATTAATAAAATCATATCTTCCTAATTCTATATCTACTGTTTCTGTTGCACTTTTATTTATTTCTTTTCCTACTGGTATCCATACAAATTGATTTCCTACTGATGTACTATCTCCAACACTTACATCTTCTATTACTAATCCTCCTGGTATTGTCTCTGCTGAATCATCTGCTATCTTAAATCCTACTGGAATTCTTGCTTTGTTTCCTAATGCATCTGTTACATCTGTTTTAGTTGTAAATACTGTT
>JBPOHA010000029.1:0-37041 GCA_052036095.1 Bacillota bacterium | reverse complement strand
AATAACAAAGATTAAGTATAACTAAAATTGCAATAATAATAAAGGTTAATTATAACTAATGATAAAAGTTAAATTAAGGTATTTATGATATAGAATTAAAAAATAATGAAAGGAAATTTATGTTAAGTTTTGTTATTCCGGTTTATAATTCAGAAGATACAATTAAAAGATGTATTGACTCAATAATTGCCCAAAAATCTAATATAGATTTTGAAGTTGTTGTCGTTGATGATGGCTCAAGTGATAAAACTGGTAAAATTGTAAGTAGTTACGTAGATGACAGAGTAAAATATTTTTTTAAAATTAATGGCGGAGTTGCAAGTGCCAGAAATTATGGTATTAGCAAAGCCAAAGGTGATTATATAATATTTGTAGATAGCGATGATTATATTTCAAATAGTTTGCTAAATGATATTGAATTATATATAAAATCTGATATTGATTTAATAAAATGGAATCCAACAATAGTAAAAAGTGATGATAATGCAAATGAACTTGTTTCTAATGATATAGAAAATAATAATATTTATGAAAATGCAAATAATAATAATTATGATAATGACTTAGATAATAATAAAAATATTAATTTTGAAAAAACGAATAATTCCAAAAAAGAATTTAAAACTAAAATAGATATTATATCTGGAGAAGATGGTTTTAACAGATTATATGGGAGTGATCCTTTACTTGATTGCTTATGGAATTATGCAATTAAGAAAAGCATAATTCCTAAATTTCCAGAAGGTACATATCATGAAGATTTTGCTATAATGCCAATTATTATGCTTAGTGCAAAAACAATGATAATCATTGATGAATATGAATATTATTATGTCCAAACTACAGATAGCATTATGAGAAATAATGATGTGGAAAAAACTCATAAAAAATTACAAGATATATTACAACATTATGATAGCTTAATGGATTCAATAAAAAAGATGAAATTACAAAAAGAAACAATTCAAAATGTAGGAATTTTTTGTACAAATTCTTTACTTGTTATAATTCCAAATTTGTCGAACAATGATAAAAAGTTTTTTGAAAAAGAATTAAAAAAGAGAAGAATTTCAAAAAATATAAAAATTAGAAATTTCAAGCAACTTATTAAAAGGCTTTTATTAAATATAAAATATTAATAATTTATTAATTAAAAAAAAACTTAGGTAAAATATAATAAATGATTAATAAAATGACTGACTATAAAATTAAAACAATTAAAAATATGATATATGTAATTTAGAAAGGAAGAAAAAAGTGCCAAAAGTTAGTGTTATAGTACCAGTATACAATGTAGAAAAATATATTTCAAAATGCCTTAACTCATTAGTAAATCAAACACTTGATGACATAGAAATAATCGTCGTAAATGATGGCTCAACTGATAATTCCGATAAAATAATTAGAGAATATAAGAAAAAATACAAGAACATTATCTATGCAGTTAAGGAAAATGGTGGACTTTCTGATGCTAGAAATTTTGGAATGGTATATGCTACTGGTGAATACATTGCTTTTCTTGATTCTGATGATTTCGTTGATAAAACAATATATCAAAAAATGTATGAAAAAGCAAAGCAGACTAATAGTGATTATGTAGAATGTGATTTTTATTGGAGCTATCCAATAAAAAATGTAAATGAAAAATATAAAAAAATAAATATCAAATCAATTTGCAATAAGAATTCTAATTCAAATCAAATTAAGAATTCATTAACAGAAAAATTAAAGTTTAAAAATAGAATTGATATTGGTATACGTTATCTAAATAAAAGTGAAATGATGACTTATGGCAGAGTTGTTGCTTGGAATAAACTTATAAAAAGGGAAATTATTAAAGATAAATTTCCTAAAGGACTTCATTATGAAGATGTTGAATTCTTTTATAAATTATTACCTAATATAAAGAAATTTGCATTTATTGAAGAGCCACTTATATATTACGTTCAAAGGGAAAATTCTTTGGTAAATAAACAAGATTACAATACAAGACAAATCTTTAATGTGCTTGATAATGTTATTGATTTTTATAAAAATAATGGATTATATAATGACTACAAAGTTGAACTTGAATATACATATACTAGAATTTTACTATGTAGTTCTTTAAAAAGAATGGCAAAGATAGAAGATAAAGTTGCTAAGGAATTAGTTTTAAGAGAAACATGGCAAAATCTTAATTCTAAATTTCCAAATTGGAGGAAAAATAAGATTTTAAATAACACTAAGGATAAAAGATTTTTATATAAAAATCTTTATATGAAAACGATGAATAAAACTACTTTTAGAATATATTCAGAATTATTTAAGTAAAAGAATAAATAATAATTATATATCAAGCTAAAAATAAAATTTTAAAAGACATAAGAAAGTAAAATTTAGCCAACAGAAAAAATAAATTCAAAAAGTAATCAAAAAATAATATTAAAAAGATATATTATAAGTAAGGAAGTGATTTGATGAAAAAAATAATATTTGGAATTACGAGTTTGCAATTAGGCGGTGCAGAGAGAGTATTAGTTGATCTTGCAAATAGATTATCTAATGATTATGAAATTACTATTTTAACAATATATGATAATGGAGCTTTGAAAAAAGAATTAAATTCAAATATTAAAATTATAAGCATATATGATAAGCCTTTTGAAAAATATAGTAAATTTCAAAAATTATTAATTTCATTAAAATTAAATTTTAAAAATAACATTTTAGAAAAATATAATATTCAAAGTTATGATACTGTAATTGCATTTTTAGAGGGGCCAATTACAAGATTATTTTCTAAAAGAATAAAAACAATAAAATCTAAACTTTCAAATGATCAGTATTCAAATGAAAAAGAAAATAAAGTTAATCAGAAAAAAATAGCATGGATACATAATGATATTTCTAAAGCATTTGGAACAGGAATTAAAGCAAAAATAAAAAATAAAAATGACAAAAAAGTATATGAAAAATATGACAAATTAGTTTTTGTAAGTGAAGAAAATAAAAAAGATTTTGAAAAGATTTATGGAAAACAGCAAAATGCACAAGTAATTAGAAATTACCTTGATTATAAAAAAGTAATTGATAAATCAAATGAAAATATAAAAGTTCCTTTTAGTGATAAAGATATAAATTTAGTAAGCGTTTGCAGGTTAACAGAGCAAAAAGCTATTGATAGATTTATTAATGTTCATAGTAAATTAGAGAATGCAGGCATACATAGTAAAGTTTATATTATAGGTGATGGACCATTAAAATTTGATTTAAAAAAGCAAATAAATGATACTCATGAAAATGAAAATTTTCATTTGCTTGGTGCAAAAAATAATCCATATCCATATATAAAAAATGCTGATTATTTTTGCTTATTATCATATTACGAAGGATATGGAATGGTAATAGAAGAAGCTAAATTATTAGGAAAGACAATAATTATAACAAATACAGCAGCAAGTGAAAGCTTGAAAAATTATAAAAATGGAATAATAGCTCCTAATAATGAAGAAGGAATATATAATAAATTAAAGGAAATATTATCTAATAAAAATATTGAAAAAGATAATCAAAAAGTCGATGAAAATAAAGAAAAAATCGATAAAGAAAATAAAGAATATTATAATCAAATAATAGATAAGATAAAGGAAATATTATAACAAAAAATATTTGAATATATAAACAAAAAATATATAAAATTAAAACGCAAAACAAAATATAAAATTTAAATATACAAAATAAACTAAAGTAAAATATAGTGTAAACTCACTATAACAATGTAGGGGGAAATAATGAAAGTATCAATATTAACAGCAACATATAATAGAGGAAATGATTTAGAGAGATTATATACCAGTCTTGTTGTTGCTAGCAATTCAAATGTTGATTTTGAATGGCTAATAATGGATGATGGTTCTAATGATAAAACAAAATTAATAGTAGATGGATTTATAAAACAAAATATAATAGATGTAGAATATCATTATCAACCAAATCAAGGTAAGATGTCCGCTATAAATAATCTTATGTATTATGTTAGTGGTGATATTGCAGTTACTTGTGATTCAGATGATTATTTTACAGTAGATGCGTTAGATGAAATTAAAAAGAATGCTGATAAGTTATTAAATGATGATACAGTATATGCATTAGCATTTTTAAAGCAAGATGCAAAAGGCAGAATTAGTGGAAATAAATTTATTGAAGATAACCACAGAAGTGACATGTTTAGTTTATATTTTAGAGAAAAAACTACAGGAGAAAAAATTCTTGTATTTAAAACTGAAATTAGAAAAAAATATCATCATGAACTAGAAGCAGATGAAAAATTTGTTACGGAATCTAGAATGTATCATAAAATGGACTTGGATTATGATGTAATTGGTATAAACAAGGCTATAGAAATTGGAGATTATAGAAAAGATGGATATACAAAGAATATTTTAAAAGTTTTTAAAGAAAGTCCACTTGGCTATTATGAATATTTTAGAGAAATATTGGAAATGAATTTAAAGGGAGTAACATTAAAAAAACGAATATATATATATAAACATTATATTTTATTTGCTAATTTAGCGGACAGAGAACATGCAATAAGAAATGTTGAGGGATTAATTAATAAAATTATAATTACTCTTTTATGGATACCAGGAACTATAAAAACTAGAAGTAAATTTGGAAAAGATGAAAAAGAAGATTTTGTAGTTGACAAAGAAGAGAGCAAAATAAAAAATAAAGAAGATTTTATATCTGAAAAAGAAAATATTAAAACAGATAATAAAGAAAATTTTGAAGTTGAAAAGGATAATGAAAACAGATTAAAAGGTATTGAATTAGAGAAAGAAGAGATAGTTTCAAAAAATATTAAAGATGATGAAATAAAAAATATTGAAGAAAAAATTGATAATGAGAAACTAATTGAAGAAGATACAGAAAATGAATTAAAGGAAAACAATAAGGAAGCTAAAAGGATTAAAAAAATTATTGAAAATATGAAAAATAAGATAAAATCAAAAAGTAAACATAAAAAAATAAATGTTAAATAAAAAATGAAAAAAGCATTAAATCAAAAGCAATAAATTGACAATAAGTCATTTTTATATTAATATAGAATAGATAAAAAGAAAGGGACAAGCAATGCAAAAAAATGTTGAAAACAGAATAATAGTTGAACATATGTATAAAGACTTTACAGTTTATTTTGATAAAGCTAATAGTGTGAAGGAAAAATTACTATTTTGGAATAGAAATAAGAAGGAACATAGAGAAGTATTAAAAGATATTAATTTAAAAATAAAAAATGGAGAAGCAGTTGCATTAATTGGAGTTAACGGAAGTGGAAAATCTACTTTACTTAAATTAATGACAAAGATAATTTATCCTACTAAAGGAAAGATAACTGTAAATGGAAAACTTACATCACTTCTTGAATTAGGAGCAGGATTCCATCCTGATTTTTCAGGAAGGGAAAATATTTATTTTAATGCTTCAATATTTGGTTTAACAAAAAAAGAAATAGATGAAAGAGTAGAAAAAATAATTGAATTTTCAGAGTTACAAGATTTTATAGATAATCCAGTAAGAACTTATTCTTCAGGAATGTTTATGCGTCTTGCTTTTGCTGTTGCTATTAATGTTGATGCTGATATTCTTTTAGTAGATGAGATTCTATCAGTTGGAGACCAACATTTCCAAGAAAAGTGTATAAATAAAATGAAAGAACTAAAAAAAGAAGGAAAGACTATGGTATTCGTAACCCACAGTTTAGGCTCAGCAAGAGAATTATGTGATAGAGCTGTATGGCTAAATAAAGGCAAAATTCAAATGGAAGGCGATACTAATAAAGTAATTGATGAGTATATTAAAGAAACAGCTTAAAATTATACAAAAAATTGATAATAATTATAAGAATAAATAAAAGTGTATTCATAGCAAATATAAAAGCAAATTAGCAAATATAAAAGCAAATTAGCAAATATAAGAGCAAATAGCAAATATAAGAGCAAATAGCGAATATAAAAGCAAATAGCAAATATAAAAGCAAATAGCAAATATAAAAGTAAATAGCAAATATAAAGCAAATTAGAAAATATAAAGTAAACGGTAAAATAAAAAATAAATATAAAAATAAAATGCGAAAATGAAATATTAAAATAGACGAAAGGGATATTTATGAAAATATTTAAAGATTTATATAATTATAGAGAACTGATAAAGACCAGTGTAAAAAAAGATATTGGTGGAAAATATAAACATTCATTTTTAGGAGTGCTTTGGTCTTTTATAAATCCACTATTACAAATAGCAGTATATGCAATAATTTTTCCATTAATAATGAGAAATAATATTGAAAATTATACGGTGTTTATGGTCTGTGGATTAATACCATGGAATTATTTTTCAACAACAATAAATAGATCATCATTTGTTATGATTGAAAATGGAAATATTATTAAGAAGGTATTTTTTCCAAGAGAAATATTACCTTTATCTATAGTTGCAAGTGAAGGAATAAATTTTATAATTTCGACAATAATTATAATTGGATTTGTACTAGGAAGCGGTATGGGATTAAGCCCATTAGCATTATTATATCCTGTATTATTAATTATACAATTTATTATGTTATTAGGAATTTCACTTTTCGTGTCAAGTATAACAGTATATTTTAGAGATTTACAACATTTCTTAGGAGTACTTTTACAATTATTCTTCTATGCAACTCCAATAGTATACGCAACAAGTCAAATACCATCAGAATATCAATGGATATTAAAATTAAACCCTATGACTTATTTAATTGAAGGTTACAGAGATATTTTTTATAATAAATCTATACCAGATATGAAAATGCTTGGAATTGTACTATTAATTTCAATTGTGAATTGTGTGATTGGATATATTGTATTTAACAAATTACAAAAGAAATTTGCAGAAGAGTTATAAAAATAAATTTTGCGATTAATAAAAGATAGCAATCAAAAAATAGCAATCAAAAAAATGAAAAAGTAAAAGAAAAAGTAAAAAGAAAAGCAAAAAGAAAAGCAAAAAGATAAGCAAAAAGATAAGCAAAAAATAAAAGCAAAAATAAAAGCAAAGATTATTTGGAGGAAATGCTAAAAATGGATTTTGATTTTTCAAAAGAGCCTGGAAGGAAATTAAATAAAATAGATTTTGAACAAATGCCAAAGGAAGTTATATCTATAATTATGCCTTATTACAATGATAAAGAAAATATTGAACAAACGGTATATTCTGTATTAAATCAGACTTTTCCTTGCTATGAATTATTAATTATAGATGATGGTTCAAAAGATAAAGGAAGTTTAAATAAATTAAACGAAATAGAAAAGATAGATGAAAGAATAAAAGTAATTCATAAAGAAAATGCAGGAGTATCAGTAGCAAGAGATTTTGGAGTATCAAAGTCTAGTGAAGAATCTAAATATATAATGTTTTTAGATTCAGATGATCTATTAGAACCTACATATTTGGAATGTGCATATTGGACTTTAGAAACAAATAAAGATGCAACCTGGACATTTACTGATTCAGTAGGATTTGAATCAGATGAATATACTTGGAATAAATATTTTTCAACTAACAAAATGAAAAAAAGAAATGATCTAATAATAACTTCATTAATTAGAAAAAAAGACTTTTTAGATGTTGGTGGCTTTGGAATAAAAGAAAAGAATGTATATGAAGATTGGAATTTATGGTTAAAATTATTAGCAAAAGGTAAATTCCCAGTACATATAAACTTTTATGGAACTTGGTATAGAAGAAAGAGTAATAGCGAGCTTTCTAGAGCAAGAAATAACAATGAAAGAGCAATGGAAATTATAAAAAAGACTGCTAAAACTGTAAAGAAAGATGTTGAGGCTAAGCAATATCCTTTATATAATTATAATTGGGAAATGCTTCCTGATAATATAGAAAATATTGAATTAATTAAAAGAAAAGGAAATCATAAGACAAATCTTTTAATGATTATTCCATGGATGGTAATGGGTGGAGCTGATAAATTTAATATTGACTTAATTAATGGTCTAGATGCAAATAAATTTGACGTTACAGTAATTACTACTGAGCCAGCTGTAAACATATATAGACAACAATATAAAGAAAATGCAACAGTTTATGATTTAACTACATTTATAGATCAAAAATATTGGCTTGCATTTATAAATTATATAATAGCAAAAAACAATATAAATATTGTTTTAAATACAAATAGTGAAATAGGATATGCAATGCTTCCATATATAAAAGCTAAAAATCCACAAATACCAATAATAGATTATGTCCATATGGAAGAATGGTATAATAGAAATGGTGGATATTCAAGAGATTCAAGCGCAGTAAGTACAGTAATAGATAAAACTTTTACCTGTAATGAAAATAGTACAAAAATTTTTGAAAATTTTTTTGGAAGAAAATCAGAAGATGTGCAAACAGTTTATATAGGTGTTGATGAAAATAAATTTAACCCTGAAAATTTTGATAGTAAGAAAATTAGAGAAAAATATGGAATAACAAAGAAATATGTAATAGGTTTTATATGCAGAATTTCTGAACAAAAAAGACCATTTTTACTATTAGATATTGCTAAAAAATTAAAAGAGCAAAGAGATGATTTCTTAATACTTGTTGCTGGAGATGGAAATTTATTAGCAAAAGTTAAATCAACATCTGAAAAATATGGATTAAGTGATAACATAAAATTTATAGGAAATATTTCAGAAACAGAAAAAATTTATCCAGCATGTGATATGACACTTAACTGTTCAATAAAAGAAGGATTAGCACTTACAGCATATGAGTCACTTTCGATGGGAATACCAGTAATATCAAGTGATGTTGGAGGACAAAAAGAATTAATAAATAATGACGTTGGAGTAATAATTCCTTGCATGCAAAATGAAGAAGATATAAAAATAACTAAATATTCTGAAGAAGAAATCAATAGTTATGTTATTGCAATAAATAAAGTAATAGAAAAATTAGATTCATATAAAGAAAAATGCAGAAAAAGAATATTAGATGGTTTTACTATTAATCAGATGACAGAAAAAATGTCTAATATAATTGAAAGTATAGCAAATAATCCTAATCAAGATAAGATAGAAAATGGAAAAGGATTAAGCAAAAATATTGAAGTTACTAAAGAACTTATTACAGAGAAATTAGTACTATTACAAGAAAAATATGAATGGGAATGCCAGGAATATAATCAACACTATGGTTTTAAAACAAATTATAAATTGCAATTATTTAAGGAAAAAATGTGGAAACATCCGATGTATAGAGGATTTATAAAATTTCTACAGAAAATTGGCTTAATGAAAGTTATTAAAAAGAAAATAAATATCGATTAATCTAGATATTATAGAGAATAAAAAACAACTAAAAACTTCAAAAATATTAAAATAAATATAAATAAAAAAATAAATACAAATACAAAAATAAATATAAAAATAAGTATAAATACCAAAATAAATACAAAAATAAGTCAATGTCATATTCAAAATAATTAATAACTATATAATGGAGAAAAAATGGAAAAATTAAAAAATACTTTGAAAGATAAAAGAATATATATGTTTTTACTAATTACATTAGTATTCTTTGGAATGTTTTTGAAAATGGATTTTGCTACAGACACATATTCTGTTTTTGGCGATACACAAAGAAATATATTTAACCATTTCTTGCTATCAGGCAGAATGGTAACTGCTATGTGGTGGGGTATATCTTGCAAATTAAATATGAGTCAACATGTAATTTATATATTATCTTTTTTACTTGCCATTTTTTCTATAACACTTTCATTATACAAAGTTTACAAAATAATAAAAGAAGATATTAAAAGTGATATTTTAAGCATATTATTATCAACAATAATAATAATAAATCCTTTTTCTATTGAATTATTTATGTATATTGAAAAGGGAATATTAACACTTGCAATATTATTATGTGTTTGCGCATTAGAAAAATTTATTGAATATTTAAAAATCAGAAACAATGAAATTGATAGTAAAACTAAGAGCAAAGCTAAGATTAAAACAATAATTATTTCAATGTTATTCATGCTTATTGCAACATTTAGTTATCAAGGTGTACTTGCTATATTTGTAGCCTTGGCAACAGTATATATAATAAAATATTCAAAAGGAGTAAAAAAATTTATTACTAACAATTTAATTTTACTATTAATATATGCTCTACCAGCAATAATTAATTTATTAGTAGTAAGAATATTTTTTACAAATTCAAGAGTAAGCGGAGCAATTATATTATCAGAAACAATTAATAAAATAATTGCTGGGACTAAGACTATGTTTGTAACATATAATATACTTCCAAGATATGTATATTTAGTTTTGATTGCAATAACCATAATATTTATACTTATAAAAATATTTATGCAAAAAGAAAAAATTAGTAAAGTTATTTTAAATATTCTTTCAATAATCTATATATCAGTTATTACTACTTTGATAACAATTGCACCACAAGCTTTACAAAATACAGCATCAATATGGTTTGTATCGAGGTCAACGTATGCATTTGCTTCTTTACTTGGAATACTAATATTATTTGGAGCAATAATAAGACCAGCCAAAGAATACTCAGAAAAAACAATAGAAGAAAATAATTCTAAAAAATCAATAGAAGTAAATAGCAAGATAAAAGATGACAAAATAGAGAAAAATATAAATAATATTAAATTTGAAAAAACAAACAAAATATTTGAAATTATATTTACTATAATATGTTTAGCATTTATATTAATAGAATTTTATAGATTTAATATAATTGAGATTGACCATTATAATGAAAATTATAGAGATAAAATTAATTCATTAAAAATAGGTGAGATGATCAAAGAATATGAAGAAAAGAATAACGTTGAAGTAACAAAAATCAGTATATATCAAGATAAAAATTTAAGCTACGTATATCAAGGATTGTTTTCAACTGGTGATATAAATATTACAGGATTTTCACCAGATTGGTCTGTAAGTAGAATGATTAATTATTACAATAATCGTAATTTATTAGAAACAGAAAATGATAAACAGATAAAAGAAGAATTTGAAGCAAATGATTGGAATGATTTTAATGAAAATGAAGTTATAATTAAAGGAGATACAATCCATTTCTGTAGGTTTTAAATGTTCAATAAACAATTAGAAACTATAAATTATAAATTTTTAAATATTAATAATTGGTAGATAATTTTAAATAAAGTTAATTTATAATTTATTAAATAATTTAAAACTCTTAAAATGTATTTTAGAAAAATAGAGGAGAAAAATGAAGGCTAATAAAGTATTAAACAAAATAATCGCTATTATAGGTTTAATTTTATTAATTGTAGTGCTATTACTTAATATTATTTTTACATCTCAATTATCAAATGATATAGTTGAACATGTACAAATTGTAAAAACAGGAATATTTAGTTTGCTAATTACAATATTTGTTGCAATAGGAATATATTTTTTATCTAAGTATATAACAGACCATATAAAATTAAGAAAAAGCTGGAGCAAATACATCATAATAGGAATCATATTGATTATATATATGGTTGCACAAATTGTATGGATTAGATATAGAAATGCATCTCCAGGAGTTGATCAACAAGCTGTATATAGCTTAGCTACAAATTTATATAATGGAAATAAAGATGAATTAATGCATTCAAATTATTTAGAAAAATGTCCACATCAAATAACATTAATGTTTATTGAAAAAACTATATTTACAATTTTCAAAAGTACAAATGTACGAATATTACAATATATTAATGTTATTGGAAATGCATTAACATTAGTAGCATTATTATTAATATTAAAACAGTTGTCAAAAAAATATAAAGTAAATAAGCCATTATGCATAATACTAATTTCCACTTTTATAGCTTTAACTTTATTATCAACATTTGTTTATGGTGACATATTTAGTTTAGCACTAGCATTATTTAGTATTTACTTTATAATGAATTATAGCGAAAAAAATCAAAAAAGATATTTGATAATTTCAGCCATATTTTTAGCATTTAGCTATATGCTAAGAATGAATAATTTAATATTTATAATTGCTATTTCAATATATTTGATACTAGATATATTGAAATCAAAAAATGAAATTATAGAAAATTCAAAAGAAAAATTAAAAAATAATTCTAATAGCAATTCAACGAAATCTTTAAATTATAAAGTTAATGAAAAACAAATTGCAAAACAAAATGAAAAACAAATTTCAAAACAAAATGATAGTAAAAATATAAAAGAAATAATTATTAAAATTTTATTAATTTTGTTATTTATAATTATTACAATATTACCAGCTACTATTATAAAAATGTATTATCAAAATAAATTTGAACTCAGCAAAGAAAATGCTATACCAACAAGTACATATATTTATATGGGAATGACTGATGGATATAGACAATCAGGTTGGTACAATGATTATGGTGCTTGGGCATGGACAAATGAAGCAAAAGTAGCAGATGAAATGTATAAAACTGCAATAAAAGAAAGAATAGGATTTTTAGCTACAAATCCAAAAGAATTAGTTAAATTTTATACTAAGAAAACAGCATCAATGTGGGCAGAGAATACTTATGGTTCATTATATTTCAACGAATCATTTAATTTTGAATTAGAAGAAAATCAAGATAAAGAAAAAGATCAATGGTTAATAAATAAAGAAGATGAAATTGTAATGTATGAAAAAGCTTTAATAATTTTAATATTTTTATGTTCAATAATTACTATTTTACAAAATAAAAAAGACTTATCAAATGATTTAATATTACTGATTTTAATATTTATTGGAGGTTTCTTATTTGAAACATTGTGGGAAGCAAAATCAAGATATATAATTCCATATATTATAGTGCTAATACCAGTTGCATCAATTTATATTAATAATATTAAATTTACTAAATTCAATTTATTAAAAAATAAAAAATATAAATTAAGAAAACCATGAAATAACTAATAATTGAAAATGAAAAAAATAAGAGTATAAATTCAAAAAAATGTATAGAAAATAATTGATATTATTATGAAAAAATATAAAATTTGAAATATAAGATATTAATTTTGAAAGGATTAAATTATAATGAAAAAAGTATCAGTAGTCATACCAGTTTATAATGAAGAACAAGTAGTAGAAGAATGTTATGTAAGAGTTTCAAAGGTTCTTTATGCACTAAAAGATAAAGAATATGATTATGAAATTATATTTGTAAATGATGGCTCAAAGGATAAAACTTTAGAATTATTAGAAAATATAGCAAAAGATGACAAGAAAATAAAGATAGTTTCTTTTTCAAGAAATTTTGGACATCAAATGGCAGTTACAGCTGGACTTAAATATACAACAGGTGATGCAGTTGTAATAATGGATTCAGACCTTCAAGATCCACCAGAATTAATTCCTGATATGCTTATAATGTGGACACAAGGAAATGATGTAATATATGGAAAAAGAAAATCAAGAGAAGGTGAATCTAAATTTAAATTATTTACTGCAAAGGCATTTTACAATACATTAAATAAATTATCAGATGTTGAAATACCAAAAGATACAGGAGATTTTAGATTAGTAGATAGGAAAGTTGTAGATGTTGTAAATGCTTTACCAGAGCATAACAAGTTTTTAAGAGGTTTATTTAGTTGGGTAGGCTTTAAACAAAAAGCTTTTGAATATGAAAGAAAAGAAAGATTTGCAGGGAAAACTAAATACCCATTAAAAAAAATGTTGAAGCTTGCAAATGATGGAATAATGAGCTTTTCAACAAAACCACTAAAAATTGTTGGAGGTCTAGGAATAACATCAGTAATTATATCAATTGTAATATTAATTTATGCTATTTTATCGTATGCATTCAAATGGAATAACTTAACTGCAGGATGGACATCTCTAATGGTTACAATGACATTTTTGTCAGGAGCTGTATTATTATCATTATGGATGATAGGTGAATACATAGCGAGAATATATGATGAGTCAAAAGCTAGACCACAATATATTATTGAAAAAACTGTAAATATATAGCTAATATGAATACATAGAATTAAAGAGATACATTAATAATTAAATAAATTATTATATAAATCAAATAGAAAACATTAATGAATATAAAAATTAAAAAAGGGGAAATAATGGAAAAGAAAGAAGATAGAAAATCGAATATAGAACTTCTAAGAATTATAGCAATGATATTTATTGTTTCATATCATTATATATATTACAATGCTAATCAAACTCAAATTATTTTTAATAATTACTTTGTTTCTTTAGGCGCACTTGGAAATGACATATTTATGATTATTAGTGGTTATTTTTTAATAAATAAAGAATTTAAAAGCAAAAGAATTATCAGATTTTGGTTGCAAATAGTATTTTATAGCATAATATTATTTATATTTAGTATAATATATTTTAAAGTTGGAAACTTTAACTTTATCTCCATAGTAAAAGCGATGATGCCAATTACATATAATACATATTGGTTTGCAACAGTTTACTTTTTTATATATTTATTAAGCCCTATTATTAATAAAACAATTAAATCAATAAAAAAAGAACATTTAAGTATGATTTTGATTTTAGTTTTGATACTTTCATTATTACCTAATATTTTGAATGATCACTTTTTTATATTAAATGGAATAGGATCATTTGGAATAATGCTTTATATGTATATTATAGGAGCATATATTAATTTATATGGAATTAAAATTTTAGAAAAAATGAAAAAAATTAGTTGTATATGTGCTATAATTGCAATATATAGTTTTTTAACAATTATTGTAAATGTATGGACTAATACAAATTATAATAATATTGCACAATATGTCAGAGAAATTGATTCTATATTTGTAATAGCAATTGCAATTTTGATGTTTTATTTATTCTCTAAAATTAATATTAAAAGTAATAGGATTATTAATAAAATAGCTAGTTCAAGCTTTGCAGTATATTTAATTCATGAAAATCCAGTATATAGAATTATTTTTTGGAAAAATTATTTCATTTTAACAGAGAATGTATTATTAGATATTAATATGTTAATTATTTCAGAAACATTCATTTTCTTTATAGCTGTATGCTTAGAAACTATAAGAAAAAATCTTTTTGAAAAAAATTTTATTAATAGAAAGTTTTTAGTAAGATTAGAGAAAAAAATTGATAAAAATATGCAAATAGATGATTAAAAAATAGTATAAGATTATGAGGTTTATAGGTATCCAAAATTAAAAAACTAAATATGTATTATTGGGGGAAAATATGAAAAAAATTACAATTATTATACCAGCTTACAATGAAGAAGAATCGCTACCATATTTAATAAAAAGATTGGGAAAGTTAGCTGAAGATGTTAAAAATTATGAGTTTGAATTCTTATTCGTAAATGATGGTTCAAAAGATAAGACCATTGAATTAATAAAAAAATATAGAAAAGAAGATAGCAGAGTATGCTATGTTGACTTTTCTAGAAATTTTGGAAAAGAAACAGCAATGATTGCAGGTCTTGATTATGCAACAGGTGATTGTGTAATATTTATGGATGCTGATTTGCAGGATCCACCAGAATTAATTCCAGAAATGATTAAATATTGGGAAGATGGATATGATGATGTTTATGCTCAAAGAAAGTCAAGAAAAGGTGAAACATGGTTTAAAAAATTTACCTCAAAAATGTACTATAGAGTATTACAGTCATTAACAAATGTTGAAATACAAAAAGATACAGGGGATTTTAGACTTCTTGATAGAAGATGTGTAAATGCTTTAATTAAATTAAGGGAATCTCAAAGATGCTCAAAGAGTATGTTCAGCTGGATTGGCTATAAGAAAAAAGCTATTTTTTATGATAGAGATTCACGTGTTGCTGGAAAGACTAAATGGAATTATAAAAAATTAACAAATTTAGCAATAGATGGCATAACTTCATTTACAACATCTCCTCTAAGAATATCAACATATATTGCAATACCAACATTTTGTGCATTATTAGTTTATTTTATATATGTAATTGTAAAGGCATGTGTAGTTCATGATGCTATTCAAGCTTATCAAGCTATAATATTATTAGTTTTATTTTTCTCAGGAATTCAAATTTTGCTATTTGGAATTGTTGGGGAATATTTAGGAAGAATATTCAATGAAACTAAAGAAAGACCATTGTATTTAGTTAATGAATATAATGGAAAAAGAGAAATGAACGATAAATAAAAATTTATACTTAAAAAATTTATTAAATAATATGATAAAAAATATTGCAGAAATATTATAGAAAATTCATATTAGAATTAATGAGATATATAAATTAACAAAGGAAACAATATGGATAAAAGACTAAAAAAAATTATAATTATTATTGGAGTGATATTTTTATCAATAGTATTAATAACTAATTGTTTTTATTTGTCGACGATTACAGATTCGGTTGATGAAAAAGTAAGTATTACTTTTTATGGAGCAATTCCTTTAATAGTGACTTTAATTATTTGTGCTTCTATATTTATAGCAACAAATAAATTAAATAGTATAGATATATCAGACAGAAAATTTAAACTTTGTGCATATATTACATTAATCATTTATTTTATTTTACAAATATTATGGATTAATTATATAAATTTCAAACCTATTTCAGACCAAGAAGTTGTTTATAATATAGCAAATAAAATGTATTGCAATGAGAATTTTACGCATTCATATTTAGAACAATACTTAACTAGATATCCTCAACAACTTAATTTAGCCTTTATATGGAATGTGATTTTTAGAATATTACATAATTCGGATTATAAAATAATTCAATACATAAATGCAATCTCTAATTGTATAACAATGATAATGGTACTATTAATAACAAAACAATTTTCTAAAAAACATAAAGTAAACAAATGGTTATGCTTATTTATATTTGCTACTTTTTTAACATTACCATTATTATCAACATTCGTATATGGAGACGAGTTTGGCTTGGCATTAGGATTTATAAGTATTTACTTTATAATAAAATATTTTAATAATAAAAATAAACTTAAATATTTATTTTGTTCAATAATATTTATAGCCTTAAGTATTATGCTAAGAATGAATATGATAATTTTTTTTATAGCAGAAGTTATTTGCTTGATATTAGATGATTTAGAGAAAAATAAAAATAATTTATTAGAATTAGATAAAATATATAATGATAGTAAATTAAAAAAGATAAATTCTAATAATATTAATATAAAAGTTTTTTTAAAGACAAAATTTAATAAAAAATATTTGATACAAATATTAATAATTTTAATGTTTATTATAGCAAGTTTATTACCAGAAATTGTATTAAAAAAATATTTCGCAATTAAAAATAATATAAATATAACTGATAATAAAATATCTGTAAAAGAGTTTGCATATATGGGAATTTCAGAGGGATATAAAGCAAATCGGGTGGTATAATGATAAAGTTTTATTTAATAGGCAATTACAAACCAAAGAAGAATATAATAATAGTTTCAAACAAAGAGCTACTTATCTGTTATCAAATCCAAAATATATGTTAAAGTTTTATAATGAAAAAATAGTATCAATGTGGACTGAAAATACATATATGAGCATTGCAAATAATGAAAATTTGTATAATAAATATGAAAAAATAGAGAATAAAGAAAAAGAATTGAAAATTGAGAAATTTGAGTATCCATTAGCTGTATATCAAAAAGCCATTATATTATTAATTTTTAGTTGTTCGCTAATAACTATAATTTTAAAAAAGGATAAATTATCAAGTCAAGAAATATTACTACTATTGATTTTTATGGGTGGATTCTTATTTCATATTATATGGGAAGCAAAATCAAGATATATAATTCCATATATTGTTACATTAATTCCACTAGCAAGCATTAGCTTAGAAAATATAAATATAAAAGATAGGAAGAATAATGAGCAAGATAACAAATAATAAAATGGATGTGAAAGAATTAAATATCAAAATCTCTAATTTTATTGAAAAATACTATAAAATAATATTTTCAATTATTTTATTATTAGCAGTATTTTTAAATATTTTTAAAATGGGTGAAATTCCTAATGGAATAGATACAGATGAGGCTGGTATGGGATATGATTCATATTGCATTGCTAATTTTGGTGTCGATAGATATTTAAATAAGTTTCCAATATATTTTATTAATTTTGGAGATGGACAAAGTGCACTATATACATATTTAGCAGCCATTTTCGTGAAAATTTTTGGATTAAGCAATTTGGTAATTAGAATTCCAGCATTAATATTAAGTATTATAGAAATAATAGTGGCCTATTTTATTGCAAAAGAGTATAAAGGAAAGAAAACGGCACTTTTATTTATGCTATTAATCACGATATCACCATGGCATATAATGAAATCTAGGTGGGCATTAGATGCAAATTTATTTTCACCATTATTTCTAATTTCAATATATTTTTTATTAAAAGCAATAAAATCTGAAAAAATTAATAAATATATAATTTCGGGAATTTTTTTTGGAATTACTTTGTATACATATGCACTTAGTTATATAATTATACCAATTTTTTTATTACTAACATTGATATACTTAATAAAACTAAAAAAAATTAAATTAAAAAATATTATAGGATTTTCAATTCCTTTAATAATTTTAGCAGTACCATTAATATTACTAATAATGGTACAAAAAGGGTATATACAAGAAATAAATTCTTTTATAACTATACCAAAATTATCTAATTATCGAGCTTCAGAAATAAATATAAAAAATATTAGAGAAAATATAGGAACATTAAAATATGTACTTTTAGAAGATAAATGGGATTATGATTCTATTCATGGTTTTGGTACTTTATATTCTATTGGAACAATATTAATGGTATTAGGATTATGTATAATAATTATAAATGATATTGTGAAAAAATGGAAAAGTAGAGATTTTAATTTAAATATAATAATGCTATTTGCATTTGTTGCTAATTTAATATTAGCATTTGCAATGAAAGTATATACATACAGATTAAATGGAATATTTATTTCCGCAATATATTTTATAGCAGTTGCAATAAAATGGATTTATAAAAACGCAAAATTATTGTTTTGCATAACAATAATTTTATATTATATATACTTTATTAGTTTTACAGTGGTATACTTTAACAAGTATAAAAATGAATATCATTATTTATTTGATTATGGATTTATAGATACTATAAAATATGCTCAAAAGAATAATAGTAATGAAAAAGAAATTTATACACTTGTATTTCAAGAACAAAGGTGGATATTTGAATTATATGCAACACAAATTTCACCATATGAAGCCTATCCAACGTATAGGTCTTATAATAAATCAAATTCTGTTAAAGCTTATAAGAACTTTAATAATGTGATTGATATAGATGATATAAAAGAAGATGCCATATATATCATAGAAAAAGATGATACTATTGAAGAACTTGAAAAAAGAGGCTTAGGAAATTATTATTCTAATTATTATTTTAATAAGATGAAATTAATAAAAGAAGAGCTAATAAAGGAAAAATTTAATCAAGAAGTATATAATAATTATTATATATATGAAAAAAAATGAACTAATAAATGATAATATATTATCCAAAGAGAAAGGACTAAAATTAATATGAAAAGAATAATTATATTAATCGAAGAATTATTAAAGAAAATAGGAAATTGGGTTGAAAAACATAGCAAAATAACATTTGCAATAATATTAGCAGTTGCAATTTTACTAAATATATATAAATTAGATGTAGTTCCAAAAGGAGTAAATGTTGATGAAGCGGGAATGGCTTATGATGGATATTGCATTGCTAATTATGGAACAGATAGAAATATGTATAAATTTCCAGTATACTTTGTAAACTTCGGAGAAGGACAAAATGCATTATATATTTATTTGGCAGCTATATTAATTAAATTTTTTGGAATAAATACATTAATAATTAGGATTCCAGCATTAATATTGAGTATAATAGAAGTAATAGTTTCATATTTGCTAGTAAAAAAATTTAAAGGAAAAAAGATGGGATTATTATTTATGCTATTAATTACGATATCACCTTGGCATATAATGAAATCACGTTGGAGTCTTGAGTCATATTTACTTTCACCTATGTTATTATTTTCAGTTTATACATTATTAATTGCAACTAAAAATAAAAAAAATTATATGTATATTATATCAGGATTATTGTTTGGAATAACTCTATATTCGTATGCAATTTCATATATAACAGTTCCAATATTCTTAATATTAATGTTTATATATTTATTAAGAAAAAAAGAGATAAATTTAAAGCAAACAATCGCATTTACTATTCCACTTTTAATATTAGCAATACCTTTAGTATTAATGCAACTAGTACAATTTAATATTGTAAGTCCAATTAATTCTTTTATATCAATGCCTAAATTGCCAAATAGTAGGGGAAGAGTAATAGAACCACAAAACATATTACAAAATATTGCTTCATTAAAAAATGTATTTTTTGATGATATATGGGAGTTCAATACTGTTAAAGGTTATGGTACAATGTACTATTTCGGAGTTTTATTAGAATTTATTGGATTAGTAATATCTGTAAAAAATATATGCAATAAAAATCATAAAGAAAAGTATAATACAATCAATAAAAAAGATAAGAGTATAACAAAAGACATTAAATCAAGTAAAATAGAAATTATCAATGATAAAAATAAAGAAAATAAAATTACATACAAGGAATCAAATATTAATAAATTTGAAATCAACTTAGACTTGGTAATGATATTTTATTTTATATCAAATATAATATGGGGATTATTGGTGGATTGTGATGTTAACAGAGTAAATGGAATATATATTCCGTTAACATATTTTGTATTAGTATCATTAAGATTTTTTTATAAAAATATTAAACAATTATTTGCCTTTATAGGTATTATATATATAATATCATTTATTAGTTTTACTATAAAATATTTTCAAGCATTGTCAAAACCTAATATACAGTTATTTGACAATGGAATAGTTGAATTAACGGAACACTTAAAAGAATATGAAAAAAAAGATATATACATAGAACCAATAAAATACTCATATTGGATTTTTGAATTATATGCAGATCCACTATCACCAGAAGAATACACCAATACTTTTAGAATTGCAGATATAACAAAGACTTTGTATAATTTTGGAAAATATCATAATGGAGAATTTAATGTTAATGAGTTAGATAATAATGCTATATATGTTACGATAAATCAAGAAAAAGTTAAATTATTAGAAAAATCGAATTTTAAAGTAGAGTTGTATAATAAATATTACATTTGTTATAAAGATAATTAAAGTTGCATAATTGTAAAGGGATATTGCTATATTATACGCAATATAATTAAAAAAAGTATTAAAAAATACATCTTTTTATGAAATTAATTAAATGAAAAAATTAGGTAATAATATAATAAAAATTTTATATTTATACAGAAGCATTTCAATTTATATAAAATAGCTAGATTTTTATAATATATTGTGATATTATAAGAGAAAAAAATATATAATATAAATTAAAAAAATTGATATTGTAATATCAAAAAATAATCTAAAAATATGGAGGAATAATTTATGTGGGGAGATATAGCGATTGCATTTTTACTAGCATTTATAACAGCATTTGTAGCAACACCATATACTATAAGATTAGCAAAGAAAGTAGGAGCAATTGATTTGCCAAGTGATAGAAGAGTAAATAAGCAACCAATACCAAGAATTGGTGGAATAGCCATAATTATTGGATTTTTAGTATCTATAGTATACTTAGTAATATCAATGACAATAGAAGGAAATCTAGAACTTAATGGCTCAGAAAACAATAAAATGAAATTATTAGGATTTCTTATAGGAATAGTAATTTTAGGAATCTTTGCATTTATAGATGACTTAAAAAATATGAAAGCATGGCAAAAATTAATAGTTCAGATAATTGCTGCATCAGTTGTATATGCATTTGGAGTAAAAATTGATACAATTGGAGAAACAATTATAAATCCAATATTAAGCTATATAATTACGATTGGATGGATTGTTGGAATTACAAATGCAATAAATCTAATAGATGGATTAGATGGACTTTCATCAGGGATAACACTTATATCATGTATATCATTGTTAATTATATTTGAAACCAATGACTCATCATTAATATCTGTAGTATTAATTACTGCATTAGCAGGTTCAATTAGCGGATTTTTACCATTTAATATAAACCCAGCAAAAACTTTTATGGGTGATGTTGGAGCACAATTTTTAGGATTTGGACTTGCAGTAATATCAATATTTGGTGTGGCAAAGACAGTTACTTTAGTTGTATTATTAGCACCAGTCTTAGTATTAGGCTTGCCAATATTTGATACGTTATTTGCCATAGTTAGAAGAATAAAAAATGGAAAATCATTAAAGGCTGTATTTACAGCAGATAAAGGACATTTACACCATAGACTTATGAAAAAAGGATATACTCAAAAACAAGCAGTAGCAATTTTATATGCAGCAAGTGCATCACTTGGAATGTTTGCAATTATATTAATTTATGATGGACTATGGAAAGCATTATCATTTGCACTAGTAATAACTGCAATTATGTGGATAGGACATGGAGAAATAAAAAGATATAGAAATGACTTACTAAAAGAGAACCAACAAGAGGGATTAGTCGATGAAGTAAATTTAAAGAATGTAAGTGAAGATAAAAAAGATAGCGAGCAGAAAATACAAGAGAAAGTAAAAAGGAAAAGTAAAGAGAAAAAAAGATTAAAAATAAAAGATAATAAAAAATAAAAATATAAAATATTTACTATATAAAAAGGAATATGAAAAATGAGTAATAATGACTTAATTAATCCTAGGTCTGAAAATGAAACAGAAGAAAAACAAGAAAATGTATTAAGACCTCAAAAATTAAGTGAATATATTGGACAAAATAAAGTAAAAGAAAACATGAAAGTTTACATTGAAGCTGCTAAAAAAAGAAAAGAAGCATTAGACCATGTTTTACTTTATGGACCTCCAGGACTTGGAAAAACTACACTTGCAAATATTATCGCTAATGAAATGCACTCAAATATAAAAGTTACATCAGGGCCAGCAATTGAAAAACCAGGAGACTTAGCAGCAATACTTACAAGTTTGTCAGAATATGATGTTTTATTTATTGATGAAATACATAGATTAAATAAAAATGTAGAAGAAATATTATATCCAGCACTTGAAGATTACACACTAGATATAATAATTGGAAAAGGTCCAACAGCTAAATCAATAAGAATGGATTTGCCAAAATTCACTCTTATAGGTGCTACTACCAGAGCAGGTTCATTAACTACTCCACTCCGCGATAGATTTGGAATTGTTGAGAGATTGGATTTATATGATAATGAAGATTTAACTACAATAGTTAAAAGATCAGCTAATATATTAAATATAAATATAGATGAAGATGCATCTATAGAGATAGCAAAAAGATCAAGAGGAACCCCAAGAATTGCAAATAGATTACTAAAAAGAGTACGTGATTATGCATCAGTTTTAGGCAATGGAGATATTAGCTTAGAAATTGCTAAAATAGCTTTAAATAAACTAGAAATAGATGATTTAGGATTAGATGCGCTTGATAAAAGATTATTAGAAGCATTAATAATTAAATATCAAGGAAAACCAGTAGGAATAGAAACTCTTGCTACAACTTTAGGAGAAGAAATTTCAACAATAGAAGATGTATATGAACCATATTTAATACAAATTGGTTTTATATCTAGAACTCCAAGAGGAAGAATAGCAATGCCAGAAGCATATAAACATTTAAACTATGATTTTTTAGATAATTCAAGTCAATATAAGAATCAAATAAAACTATAGTTATAAATTTAGATTTTTCTTAATAAGAATATTTAGAAGTAAAAACTTATAATATTGAAAAATAAATATTTCTAGATAAATGTAAAATCAAAGATTATACTAAAAGAAAAAGGATTTTGATATGAAAAAATTCAATAAAACTAAGTTAATAAAAATAATGATAGATATTGTAATTATTGTGGTAATTTTTCTATCATTATTTTCAGTTATACTAACAAGACAGGCTACAGATTTAGATGAAATGTGGAATTACAATACAGCAAGATGTATTGCAAATTGCTTAGTACCATACAAAGATATAAGCATGATAACTACACCTTTTTTGCCTTTTATTACAGCTTTCATTTTAAAAATAACATACAATGGATTAATTACATCAAGAGTTTTAGCAGCAATATTAGGAACAGCCATACTATTTATTACATATAAAATTGTAAATTTGCTATTTATTAGACTAATACAAATAAAAGAAAATAAAATATTAATAAATAACAGAGAAGAAAAAAATAAAATTAAAAATGTAGATTCAAAAATAAAAGTGCCAATAGAAGAAAAAATAGAAAATGAAAAAATAGAAGATGAAAATGTAACAAATGAAAAAATTAACTTAAGAAAAGAATTAATAATTAGAGCTGTTAGTTTTATAATAATTGCATTCTTAGAATTAATTTATTTAGATTATTTTGCTATTGACTATAATTTTGCAATATTACTAATTGCAGTTATTATGATTTATAAAGAATTAAAAAATATAAATTTTAAAGAAAGAAAAAAGAATAATAATTATTTAGACACAAAAATAGAAGAAAATGAATTATCAATTAAGACATCAAATAAAACTCAAAATTGTATCGAAAATAAAACTGAAAATAGTATTGAAAATAAAACTCAAAATGAAAGAAAAAATATATTTTATAATTCTGAAATAGGAATTTTAGCTGGAATTGCAATTTGCACAAAACAAACAATAGGCATTGCAATATTTGTATTTTCAATTATATTGCCATTATTACTAATAGAAAGTAATCATAATAAAAAGACAGCATATAAAAGTATATTATTCAGATTAATTGGGGCAATTATACCAATATTAATATTATTAATATATTTGTTAACTAATAATGCTTTAAATGACTTCGTAAATTATGCAATTGAAGGAGTAAAAGAATTCACAAATAAGATTAAGTATACTGCACTATTTAGCAATGAAAATGCTTTAATAAGAATATTATCTATTTTAATGCCTATTATATTTATTACATCATGTATATTACAAGTAAGACAAAGAAAAAATAATAAGGAAGATGAATATCTAGAAACATTAATTATATATTCAATACCACTTTTAATTATAGTATATCCTATATCAGATGAAATACATTTTTTATTATCAATATATATAATGTTAATAATAACAATATACTTAATAGCCAAAATTTTGTTAATAATAAACAAAAAAATAAAACAAAACAAAAAAAATTATGTATATTTATCATTATTGGTATTTTGCTTATTATCAATAATATATAATTTAGCCAACATTTCAATAAAAAATATAAAAAAATATAAAACAAATACAAAAATAAATTATTCAGTAGAAAATTTAAAATATGTAGAAATCCCAGATTATTTATTAGAGAGAATTTGTGACATAGATGATTTTATAATAGAAAAAGATAATGAAAATAAAAAAGTATACATAGCAGATTCAGAAGCTACAATATATGATTTGACGCTTAATAGATATTGTAAAAATTATGATATGTTTTTAAAAGGCAATATTGGGAAAGATGGAGAAAATACAATTATAAAACAAATAGAAGAATCAACAGATACCTATTATCTAGTAAAAAAAGACTCAATAAGATTAAATTGGCAAACTCCAACTAAAGTAGTAGATTATATAAAAAATTCATTAGAAAAGGTTGGAGATGTTAGCGTATATAATATTTATTATAAAAAATAAATAGAAGGGTAAATAAATTATGAAATTATTAATGCATACATGTTGTGCACCTTGCAGTGTATATTGCATAGATACTTTAAGAAAAGAACAAATAGAGCCAACTTTATATTGGTATAATCCAAACATACACCCATATACAGAATATAAAGCAAGAAGAGATTGCCTCAAAGAATATGCAAATTCGATAGATGTAGAAGCAGTATTTGAAGAAGAATACGGATTAGATGAATTTTGCAAAGAGGCGGTAAAAGATTTAAATTCAAGATGTGTAAATTATTGCTATCCTGTAAGATTAAGAAAAACTTTTGAATATGCAAAAGCAAATGGATATGACACAGTTACAACCACTCTCTTATATAGCATATATCAAAAACATGATTTTATAAAAGCATATTGTGAAAAACTAAGCGAAGAATACAAAATAAATTTTTTATATAAAGATTTTAGAGAAGGATTTTGGGAAGGACATCAAAAAGCACATGACTTAGGACTTTACATGCAAAAGTACTGTGGATGCGTATTTAGTGAGGAAGAGAGATATGAGAAGCAGATAAAAAAAGATAAAGTAAGAAATTAGTAGTTTTTTAATAAGATATTTGCGATGAAAGTAAGAAATAAGTAATTATAACAGTTTTTATTTAAATCGAAAAAATTGAAAAATAGACTATATATGAGAATGATTTTGGTTAATTATTAAGAAATTTTGTGATAAGAATTCTATATTTTTTTACCGAAATTTTTAATTAAAGAACTATAATTTTAACTAAAAGAAAAAGAGCGATAATAAATCGCTCTTTTCTTTATTAGGATTCAATAAAATTATACAAACAGTCCATTAAGTTTAATTTTAATGAACCATCTTTTGCATGAATAACCCCCTATATGTCAACTAAAACAAAAAGCTATATATAATTATGTAAATTTTAAAAAATAAATCATAATTTATTTAAAATATATATTAGTATAATAATTAAGAAAAATTTATAAACAAATAATTAAACAAAATTAAAATAAGCAAATTAATTTTATAAGAATTAATATAAAAAACACAATAAACAATGAAAATTTCATTGCAATTTTTATAAAAGATATATATAATTACAATTAATAAAAAAATTAAAAGGTAATTAACACATAAAAAACAAATATAAATGTAATTAACATTAAGAGAAAATAATTAGAATAGTAAAATTTAATATAAAAAATAATTAGGAGAAAAAATGATAGCAGTAATATTTTCACCACTATATATATTAGTATGTATATATTTCTTTATGAGAATAATTAAATATTTAAATATAATTAGTCCAAGATTTAAAAATAAAATAGTAAAAATAATTATAATAGTAATATATACTGTTTTTGCAACATCATTAGTTACAGCAGTATTAACGCCAGAAGGAACTATGCTTAAAAGAATTACAAAGCAAATGAGTAATTGGTGGCTTGGAACAATATTATATATGGCATTAATAGTAGGACTTACAGATATTATTTCGAAAATATTAAAAATTCATTGGAATAAAAAAAGACCTAATTTATTTACCGAGAAAGTATATGCAATTATTGGGACTATTTGTTTAGTATCAATACTTACAATATCAATTGGAGGTAATATTAATGCTGGTATAATTAGAACAACTAATTATGATATATCTGTAAATAAATCTGGCGGAAATATAAAGAATCTTAATATTGTAATGGTTGCAGATTTTCATTTAGGTTATAATATAGGTGTAAAGCAAATGCAACAAATGGCAAACAAAATAAATAAATGCAATCCTGATATAGTAGTAATTGCGGGTGACATATTTGATAATGATTATGATTCAATAGAAAAACCAAATGAAATAATAGAAATATTTAAGTCTATAAAGAGTAAATATGGTACTTATGCTTGCTATGGAAATCATGATATAAATGAAAAAATACTAGCAGGATTTACATTTGATGACAAAGACAAAAATAAAAAAACGAGTGATGCGAGAATGAATAAGTTTTTAGAAAATGCTAATATTAAATTATTAAAAGATGAATATGAATTAATTGATAATAGTTTTTATTTATATGGAAGAGCAGATTATCAAAAACCTAATTTAGATGACAAAACAAGAAAGACTCCAAGTGAAATAACATCAAATCTTGATAAAACAAAGCCTATTATAGTTATAGACCATGAACCTAGAGAATTAGCACAACTTGCTGATGCAGGTGTTGACATAGATTTAGGAGGACATACACATGATGGACAAACTTTCCCAGGGAATTTAGTAACAAAATTTATGTGGGAAAATTCATGTGGTTTGTTGAAAAAAAGTAATATGTACAGCATAGTAACTTCTGGTGTAGGTATATTTGGACCATACATGAGAGTTGGAACAAAAGCAGAAATTTGTAATATAAAAGTGAATTTTACTAAATAATAGTGATAGAATAAATTAGATAAATTTAATAAAAAAGTATATTAATTAGTAAAATAAAATTTAATAAATAGTAATGCCAAAAATAATATTAAATGATAAATGAAAATTACCAAAAAAATAAAAATAACAAATAAAAGTAAAAATAAAAGTAAAAATAAAAGTAAAAATAACAAATAAGTTAGGAGAAATTAAAATAATGAAAAATAAAAAATATATTTCTATTAGTATAGCAACATTTTTATTAATAATGATTGATCAAATTATTAAACAAGTAGCACGAAAAGGAAAAATAAATTTTGAAAATGGGAATAACATTACTTTAATTATATTTTTAATTTATGCTATTATAATGATAGTCGGAATGATAATATTTATAAAAAGAAAAAAAGAGAACATAAATATTTTATTACTAATATCTACAAGTAATTTATTTGCAAGTGTAATTTCAAATATGTTAGATATTATTGTTAAACAAAGTGTTACAGATTACATATTGATAAATAACATTAATATGAACCTATCTGATGTATATATGACAATTGGATGGACATTATTTATAATAAATCTAATATTAGAGAAAAGAAAAAGTAAAATTTAGAAGGGAAATTTTTAATGAAAAAATTATTATTAATTGATGGAAATTCAATAATGAACAGAGCTTTTTATGGAATAATGGGAAGCAAGATACTAACTAACCAAGATGGAAAATACACAAATGCTTTATATGGATTTTTAGCAATCCTTTTTAAAAATTTTGAAGAAGTTAATCCAGACTATGCAGTTGTTGCTTTTGATTCAAAAACAGCAGCAGATGTAAGAAAAAAGAAATATGATGGGTATAAGAAAAATAGACATAAAATGCCAGAAGAATTAGCTGAGCAAATGCCAGAAATAAAAGTTATTTTAAAAGCCATGAATATACAAACATTAGAACTTGCAGATTTTGAAGGTGATGATATTATAGGTTCATTTGCCAAAAAATTTGCAAGTAAAGAAGATGTTGAAGTATATATTTTATCAGGAGATAGAGATTTATTTCAATTAATACAATCAAATATAACAGTAAGAATTCCTAGAACTAAAATGGGAAAAACTGAAACAGAAATTTATGATAAACAAAAAGTAATGGATGAATATGGATTAGAACCTAAGGACTTAATTGAACTTAAAGCACTTATGGGAGATTCTTCTGACGAAATTCCAGGGGCTCCAGGTGTAGGACCCAAAACTGCTACAACATTGCTTCAAAAATTCAAAACAATTGAAGGAATATATGATGCGATTGAAAAAAAAGAATATGAAAAAGATTTTAAACCAAAAGTAAAAGAAAGTTTACAACAAAATAAACAATTAGTTGAGATATCAAAAGATTTAGGAAGAATTAATATTTCTGCTCCAATAACAGATAATATTGACGATATAAAGTTGCATGAATGGAATAAAAATGAAGTTTATGATTTATTTAAATACTATGGATTTAATAGATATATAGATAGATTTAAACTATCACCAAATAATGAACAACAAATTGATGAAAATCAGATAATAGAAAATGAAATCAAGAATATAAAAGTAATAAATAAAAAACTAAATGAATTAAATATAGAAGATGAATTAATATTTTACATAGAAAAAGAAAATATAGAAGATGAAACAAAAATCATAAAAAAGAAAATTACAGGAATAGGAATTTATGAAAAAAATCAAGAAAGCAAGTCTATAAAAAATAACCAAAACATTGAAGAAAAAGCAAACGAATCTGATGAGAAGAAAATAGCAAATAAAAATAACAAAATAGAAGAAGAAAAAGATTACCGAGATAACAATGATGGAATAGAAATTGCATATATAAAAAATCCTACAATAGAAGATTTAAAACAACTATTTGAAAATAATAAAACTAAAAAAATAGGATATAATCTAAGTGAAGATTATGTAATATTAAGAGAAAATGGAATTAAATTATCAAATATAGGTTATGACATAGAAGTAGCAGCTTATGATATAGATCCAACCAAAATAAAACACTCAATAGGTGAAATTGCTATGCAATTTATGGGAATAGATTTATCAGAGTCAATTCCACAAAAGCAAATAAATTTATTTGAAGATAGTTCAAACAGTAATGAAATTGGAATATATGTATATGCAATTAAAAAAATATATGAAATTACTTCAAAAAAATTAGAAGAAGAAAAAGTAAAAAAATTATTTGATGAGATTGAGATTCCACTAATAACTGTATTAGGCGAAATTCAATTCGTTGGAATGCATGCAGAAAAAGAAGAATTAATTAATTTTGGATTAACACTAAAAACACAACTAGAAGAATTAACAAAGCAAATATATGAATTAGCTGGGGAAGAATTTAACATAAATTCAACTCAACAATTAGGCAATATTTTATTTGAAAAAATGAATTTACCAGCTCCAAAGAAAAACAAAAAAGGGTATAGCACAGACGTTGATACATTAGAAAAAATAAAAATGGCTAATCCAATAGTTGAAAAGATATTAGAATATAGAGGTCTTATGAAATTGAATTCAACTTATGTAGAAGGATTAATACCATATATTAATCCTAAAACAGAAAGAATACATTCATATTTTCATCAAACAATAACAGCAACAGGCAGAATAAGCTCAACAGAACCAAATTTACAAAACATACCAAGTAGAGATGAATTAGGGAGAAATATAAAAAAAGCATTTAAGCCAGCAAATGGATATGTATATATTGATGCAGATTATTCACAGATTGAATTAAGAGTATTAGCATCAATGTCAAAAGACGAAAACATGATGAATGCATTTAAAAATGATGAAGATATCCACAGAGAAGTTGCATCAAGAGTATTCGGAATACCATTTGACGAAGTAACAAAGGAACAAAGATCTAGAGCAAAAGCAGTAAACTTTGGAATAGTATATGGAATAACAGGATTTGGACTTGCAGAACAAATAGGAATAGGAAGAAAAGAAGCTCAAACATATATAGATAGTTATCTTGAAAAATATAGTGGAATAAAAAGCTATATGAATGATACAATAGAAAAAGCAAAAGAAACTGGATATGTTGAAACTTTATTTGGAAGAAGAAGATATATACAAGAATTAAAATCAAGTAATTATATGGTAAGAGAATTTGGAAAAAGAGCAGCAATGAATACACCTATTCAAGGAACGGCAGCAGACATTATGAAAATAGCAATGAATAATGTATATGCAAAATTAAATGAATCAGGTTTGGATGCTAAAATTGTTTTACAAGTACATGATGAACTAATCTTAGAAGTAAAAGAAGAACAAAAAGAAGCAGCCAAAAATATACTAAAAGATTGTATGGAAAATGCTACAAAATTGGAAATACCATTAAAAGTAGAAATCTCAGAAGCTAAAACATGGTATGATGCAAAATAAAAAATAATAATTATTAAAAAAGTAGTAAAAAGCAGTAAAAAAATAGCGAAAAAAATATTAAAGATAAAATTAAATTTTAAATATAGATCACTAATAATGATTGGAGACGAGTTATGAAAAAAACTACACTATTAATATTAATAATAGTAGTAATTATTACAATAATATTAGCAAATTATGAGGATATATTAAAAATCATATATAAAACTGAATATAGTGAATATGTCGAAAAATATTCAAAAGAAGAAAATATAGATCCACTTATGATTTATTCAATAATAAAAGAAGAAAGCAACTTTAATAAAGGTGCAGTTTCTAATAAAGGAGCTTGCGGATTGATGCAATTGATGGATACTACAGCAAAAGAAGTTGCAAAAAATGTAACAATGGAATATCAATCAGGAACTACACTTTATAATCCAGAAAAAAACATAAAATTAGGCATAAAATATTATGCGGAATTGGTAAAAGAATTTAAAACAGAAGGACTTGCACTTGCAGCATATAATGCAGGAAGCGGAAAAGTGAGAGAGTGGATAAAAAGCAACATAATAAAAGAAGACGGAAGTAATCTAGAAAATATTCCATTTAAAGAAACTAATATGTATGTAAGAAAAATATTGAATGATTATAAAATTTACAAAAAATTATATAACAAATAATATAAAAATAGATTACAAAAATTTTACATTTGTAAAAATATACGAAAACCTATTGCCAAAAAAAAGAAATTAGTATATTATATTGAGCAGAAAGTTTAATGCGTTAGATAAAATTGAAAGGAGAAATTAAATGGATAACGAAAACTTAAATAATCAAAATGTAAATAATAATGAGGAAAACCAAGAAGAAAATAATGAAGAATTAGATAACATAGTAACTTTAAAAGATGATGATGGAAAAGATGTTAACTTTGAATTTTTAGATTTAATTGAATATGAAGGTGGAAATTATGTAATATTACTACCACAAGAAGAAGCAGAAGATGAAGAAGGAGACGAAATAGTAATATTAAAAGAAGAAGGAACAACAGAAGATGGCGAAGAAAGCTATGTAAGTGTTGAAGATGAAAACATATTAAATAAAGTATTTGAAATATTTAAAGAAAAGTTCAAAGATGAATTTAATTTCGTAGATTAAGCAAAAAAAGTATAAACACCTAAAATCAAGATACTTTGATTTTAGGCGTTTTTTGAAAGTGGAGATAATTAAATGAAAATTATAAAATGTGAGAATGGAATTACTATATTAGTTCTGATAATAACGATAATAGTAATATTTTTATTAACTACAATTAGTATTAAATTAGTAGTAAATAATAATGGAAACAATTTTTTAAATAAAGTAAAGAATGAAACTCAAAGTCAAAATGAAAAAATTATTAATCAAGAGACTTTGACTAACTCTGCAATAAAACAAGTGGAAAATGACTGGGGCTTATAATTATTAAAGAAAAAATGCAATTTCAAAATATAGGGAGAGGAAGTAAAATGTACAATTTTTTTATTAATAATAATCAAATAGATAATAATATAGCACAGATAAAGGGCAGTGATGTTAATCATATTGAGAATGTTTTAAGAATGCAAATTGGAGATAAAATAATTATAAGTGACAAGGACAAATCAATAAGTTACTATGCAAATATAAAAGAAATTAATAAAGAAAGTGTATTTTGTGAGCTAATAGAAAGAAAAGAAACGACAGAATCTCCAATAAAAGTTACTATTTATCAAGGATTGCCAAAGTCAGAAAAAATGGAATATATAATTCAAAAAGCAACTGAATTAGGCGCAAGTAAAATTATTCCAGTGGATATGAAATATTGCATAAGCAAAATCAAAGATGAAGAAAAGAAACATGAAAGATGGCAGAAGATTGCAGAAGTTGCAGCAAAGCAAAGCAAAAGAACAATAATTCCTGAAATAGGTAAACTTAAAAATATTGATAAAATATGTGATGAAATAAAAGAATATGATATAGTATTAGTAGCATACGAAAATGAAGAAAAGATAAATATTAAAGAAGAGCTAAAAAAAGAAAAAAATGCGAGTAAAATAGCAATTGTTATTGGACCAGAAGGCGGATTAGATCAAAGAGAAGTAAACAAATTAAAAGATAATGGAGCAAAGATTGTTACATTAGGAAATAGAATTCTACGAACAGAAACAGCATCACTTATGATGCTAAGCATGATAATGTATGAATTAGAATTCTAGATTATAAAAATAAAGAGATATTAAAAAAATTTTAATTATAAGTTTATAAGTCCAGTTTTAACAGAGAGGAAGATAATAAGTGAAAGAAAAAAAAGAAAAAGTAGAGGATAAAATACAAAAAAAATCAAATAAAATTGACAAAAAAAGTAAAGAGAAAGATAGTACAATAGCAAAAAAAATAGAAAATGATGGTGATACAGAAAAGAAAAATAAAGCAAAATTTAAAAAGTCAAAAATAGATAAAACAAAAATAGATAAAGTAGAAACAGATGAAGTAGAAACAGATGAAGCAAAAATAGATAAAACAAAAATAGATAAAACAAAAATAGATAAAGTAGAAATAGATGAAGCAGAAATAGATGAAGCAGAAGCAAATGAAGAAAATGAAATTGATGATACAAAATTAGAAAAAATATCTGAAGAAATAAGTGAAAACAAAACAAAAAAAAGAAAAAAAAGTGAAAAAAAGTATAATAAAATAATGAAGAATTTAGTAATTGCATTTATCTTAATTATATATTTCACATTGTTAATTATGGGAAATCAAAATATACCAGCAATAGAATTTATTAGAGATTTAAAAACATTTTCTATAGCTGAAGCTATAATAACTATTGTCATTTTTGAAGTAGCATACAAAAAAGATAATGATGAACTTGCACTACACGGGATAGAGATGCTTGCTATTGCAAGTATAACAACAGTTTTGCTAAATATGTATTCTAACCAAAGTGAAAATATAAGTTTAGTTACAATAATATCTATTGTTGTAATATTAGTATATTATATTATAAAGTCTATAATTGTCGGAATTAGTAAGAAAAAGTAAACAAAAAAAAGTTGACTTATTACAATATTTGTAGTAAAATAAAGTTTATCAAAATAAGAATATAAAACTTATTTCGTATGATCTTGCAACAATACGAAAAGAAAGTCTTATAATAGTTAAAAATGAGAGGAAGTAAAATTAAAATGTTAAATAAACCAACAGTAGTAGAATTATTAAATAAAGCTGAAAACAGATATAGCTTAGTAGTAGCTACAGCTAAGAGAGCTAGACAAATTTCACAAGGGAGTGTTCCTTTAACAACAGATAAAGACACATCTCCAATTACTCTTGCAGCAGATGAAATAGACGAAGGAAAAATTCAAATATATAATGAAAAACAATGGAAAGAATATGAAAATGGATTAAGAGAAGAAACAGGAGTAGCTGAGAAAATAGCTGCAACTGAAAATACAGATGTAACTGAAAAGACAGATGTAGCTGAGAAAACAGATGCAACTGAGAAGACAGATGTAGCTGAAAATACAGATGTAGCTGAAAAGACAGATGTAGCTGAAAAAACAGATAAAACTGAAAAGACAGATGCAACTGAAGAAACAGAAAAAACTAAAAAATCAAAAGCAACAAAAAAAGCAAAGAAAAGCGAAAAAATAGAAAAATAGAAAGTATAAAAATATCAAAACATAGAAAAAAGTATAATAAATTAATACAAAAATAGAAAAAGATATTAGAAAAAGATATATAATATAAAATTATATTTTAGTTAGGAAATAAAATATAAGAAACGAATAAGCAATTGTAGGAGAAAATATGGATAAGAAACATATCATTTCAATAGCAGGGGATATTGCTAGTGGAAAAGGAACAGTATCAAAAATTTTGCAAGAAAAATTGAATTTTGGAGTTTATAAAAATGGAGACTATTTTAGACAACTTGCAAAGTCAATGGGAATGGATGTTACCGAATTTAACAAATATGTAAGTACTCACACAGAAATTGACAAAAAAATAGAACAGAGTGCAACTGAATATTCAAAGGAGCATGATAACTTTGTTATAGATGCAAGACTTGGTTGGTATGCGGTTCCAGAATCTTTTAAAATATACTTAAAAGTTAATATTGATATAGCTGCGTCTCGTGCTTTTAACGATAGTAGTTTAAATAGAAAATCTACAGAAAATTTTACAAGCGTGGAAGAACAAAAAGCAGATATGATAACAAGATACAATCTCGAAAATGAAAGGTATTATCAAGTATATAATGTACATAAAGAAGATATGTCAAACTATGATTTAGTGATTGATACTACTGATAAAACACCAGATGAAGTAGCTAACATAATCGTAGAATCATACAAAAAATGGATAAATGAATAAAAGCGAAAATTATAAATAATTATAAAAGAAGTAATAAAACGGACTAATAAAAAGTGGTCTGTTTTTTTATTATAAAAATTAAAAAAGAAAGAGTGTGATATTTATAAAATACGAGATACAAGAAATAACAGAAGATGAAATTGATTATCCATATTTATTATCACAGATAAAATCAAAACCTAAAAAATTATATGTAATAGGAAATAAAGAAATTTTAAGAGAAAAAACAATTGCAATAGTTGGATGCAGAGAGTGTTCGAAATATGGAGAAAAAGTAGCTAAGCAATTGGCATATAATTTAGCAAAGAAATCTTATATAATAGTAAGTGGACTTGCAAAGCGGAATAGATACCTATGCACATTTAGGAACATTAGAAGCAAAAGGAAGAACAATAGCCGTACTTGCAAATGGGCTTGATATGATATATCCAAATGAAAATAGAGAACTCGCAAAAAAAATTATTAAAATGGGAGGCACTTTGGTTAGTGAATATTTAACTGGAGAAAAACCAAAAAAACAAAATTTCCCAGCGAGAAATAGAATTATAAGTGGATTAAGTGAGTCAACAATAGTAGTTGAAGCAAAGAAAAATAGTGGCTCATTAATAACTGCAAATTTTGCATTAGAGCAAGGAAGAAATCTATATGCAGTTCCAGGAAATATATATTCAAAAAATTCACAAGGTACTAATGAACTAATAAAGCAAGGAGCAGAAGTAATAAATTATATAGATTTTCTAAAATGAAAAGATTTAAAATAATAATTACAACGAAATGTGTTAAGTAAAAGGGAAAATGTCCCAAAAATTTCTAAACATTAGCACTAAATTTTAGTGCTAGTTTTTTTATGCTGTTTCTCTATATGATTGTTTTGCTATGTACTCATTGAAAGATTTTTCTCTCC
>JBPOHA010000074.1:0-5363 GCA_052036095.1 Bacillota bacterium | reverse complement strand
TCAAAATTAACATCATTATATCTTGTCCCAAAAGTTTCTATTTTTAATTTCCTAATATCTTCATCATTTTCGTCTTTTTCAAAAGATATTTTTAAATAATCATTAGGCAAAATATCTTCAATTAGCTCTCCCCATTCAAAAATACATATTCCTTTTTGAAAATATTCTTCTCCACCAATGTTTTCAAATTCATAAATATCTTTAAGTCTATATAAATCGAAATGATAAATATCAATTTTTCTGTTATGGTACTCATTTACAATAGTAAAAGTTGGACTTGAAATTTCATCTTCTAATCCATAATAGCGTAAAAAGCCTTCTGTAAATTTAGTTTTTCCAGCACCTAATTCACCAGATAAAACAATAACATCACCTTTTTTCAAAATTGAAGCTAAATTGCTTGCAAATCTTTTCGTTTCACTTTCATCTTTACATATTATCTCTTGCATTTTGGCCTCCTTTTGGTTAAAAATGAATTCATATAAATTTTGCTAAAATTTTCTGCTTAGATTATATCATATAATACTTTTTTTGCAATAAAAAAAGAACAAAAAAATTTATTTTGAATAAATATTGACATTTTATGTAAAAATAATTATAATTGATTTATCATTTAAAGTTATATTGAAGATGACGAGCCTCTAAAAGTTACTAACAGAGATTAAAGGTGAATGCGCTGAGAGCCTTTTTAGAAGAACGTAGAGGACTAACACATTGGAGTGATTTTAAATAGGCTATTAATTAAGAGGAAAATTATTTTTTAAGTAAATTTAAATATTTTATAATATATCTTTTATAGATACTTCTTATAATAAATTTATATGATTATTTAAAATAATTTTCAAAGCTGGGTGGCACCGCGGAATATAAATATTTCGCCCTAGTATATATACAAATTCAAATGTATATATACTAGGGCTTTTTTGAATCAAATTTACTCCGTCCCAAGTTTTGGTGGCAAAGCATTTTTATTATATTTTTTTGATTTTTATTATTATTTATAATTTTATTAAAAATTTTTATATAAGTTTATCTTAGAAATCAAACATTAAATCTAATACAAATCTGTCTTTGTCTATTAAATATTTTTTTAGAAAGAAGGATATGTATATGAGTAAATTTGAAACAGAGTATAGAACTCATAATTGTAATGAGATTTCACTTTCAGATGTTGGAAGTGAAGTTAAAATTGCTGGATTTGTTGACACTATAAGAGATTTAGGAGGTCTTGTTTTTCTTGATATTAGAGATATGTATGGAGTAACCCAAGTTGTAACTTCAGCCCTTGATACAGATGCTGATTTTGCATCTCATATTCCATTAGAGTCAACTGTATCAGTTACTGGAATTGTAAAAAAAAGAGACCCAGAGACTTATAACCCTAATATAAAAACTGGCGATGTTGAGGTAAAAATAAGTGAAATTAAAATATTAGGTAAGCGTTCTAAGCCTTTACCTTTTGAAATTAATTCAGATCAAGATGTTAGAGAAGATTTGCGTCTTCAATATAGATTTTTAGATTTAAGAGGAAAAAAATTACAAGATAATTTAAAATTGAGAGCTGAAGTTATTCAATATTTGAGAAATCAAATGGTTGAGCAAGATTTTTTAGAGGTCCAAACCCCTATTCTCGCAAATTCTTCTCCTGAAGGTGCGCGAGACTATTTAGTACCAAGTAGAGTACATCCGGGAATGTTTTATGCACTTCCTCAAGCTCCACAACAGTTCAAACAACTTTTAATGGTTTCTGGAATTGATAAATATTTTCAAATTGCACCTTGTTTTAGAGATGAAGATGCAAGAGCTGACCGTGCTCCTGGTGAATTTTATCAACTTGATATGGAAATGAGTTATGCTAGTCAAGAAGATGTATTTAAAGTTATGGAACCTGTAATTTATAATACCTTTAAAAAATTTTCTAATAAAAAAATAACTGCATATCCTTTCCCTCGTATTCCATATAAAGAAGCAATGCTTAAATATGGTAGTGATAAGCCAGATTTAAGAAATCCATTGGTTATAACTGACGTATCTGATTTATTTGCAGATGGAATGTTAAAAGCATTTAAAGGTATGCAAGTTAGGATTATTGCTGTACATGATGTAAAAGACGAACCTCGTAGCTTTTTCGAAGGAATGACTGATTATGCAATGCAAGATTTAAAAGCTAAAGGTTTAGCATGGCTTAGAATTATGGATGATGGAAGTCTTCAAGGACCTATCGCTAAATTTATAAGTGATGATGCTAGAGCTGAAATGTTAAAAAGAACTAACTCTAAAATTGGGGACGCGTATTTCTTTATAGCAGAAGTACCTGGAGTAGTTGATATACTTGCTGGCGAAATAAGAAAAGAACTTGGTATTCGTTTGAAATTAATTGATGAAAATATATATAGTTTTTGTTGGATAGTTGATTTTCCAATGTATGAACTTGATGAGCATGGAAGAATTGCATTTAATCATAACCCATTTTCTATGCCACAAGGCGGTTTAAAAGCATTAGAAGAAATGAAACCATTAGATATACTTGCATATCAATATGATATTGTATGTAATGGAATTGAACTTTCATCTGGAGCTGTACGAAATCATGATATTGATATTATGACTAAAGCATTTGAAATTAGTGGTTATAGTAAAGAAAGTATGATTGAAAAGTTTCCTGCTTTGTATAATGCTTTCCAATATGGTGCTCCACCACATGCTGGTATTGCACCTGGAGTTGACAGAATGATTATGCTTCTATCAGGAGCTGATAATATTCGTGAAGTTATTGCATTCCCTATGAATAGTAAAGCTGAAAATTTAATGATGGGAGCTCCATCTAATGTTACAAAGCAACAATTAGAAGATGTACACATAAAATTAGATTTGAAATAAAGTTTTTATGCAAAAATCTATTTTTACACATATAAGTTTACTAAAAATATATTTTGTATATGACAATGCTAATTTGATATTATATTTATAATGACTTATTGTATTGCTAAAAACTATTTATATTAAAAAAACTGAGAAGAAGTAAAATTTGTTAAAAAACAATTTTATTTTTTCTCAGTCTTTTTAATTAATTTTTATATCTATCATTTTCTAATCTAAATCAATTTCGTTATATAAAATTGATTTTTATTCGTTTCATACATAAAATTGACTTTAATTTTCAATATTTCTTTACTCAATCTTATTTTTTCACTTTTACTTAGTTTTTAATTTTCATTCTACGTGTAGTTTCTATCTCTTCTGTAATCCCCATTCCTTTATGTGGATTAAAGCTAGTATACATTGCATCAAACATAAATATGATAACTAGAACTATACATACAATAATTTTAACTTTTTTGTTAAGTTTTTGTATTAATTTTTCTAATAATGGCGCTATTATATATACACATAAAGAACCACCTATTCCAAAGAACAATGTTGACTCTAAGCAAATTCTACCATTTAGATTAAAGAATATCCCTGTATAATCCCAATATTTTACTCCTTTTGTTGCTTCTATGTACCATGATGTTAGATATTCAATCGTAGAGCAAACTATCATAATCACCATAAATGTTATTAATGGCTTTTTTAGCATTTTTCTAAATACTTTAAATTTTGTAAGCAATATTATTACTGTACACCCCACTCCATATATTGGAAGCCATGGCCCATACATTGCACCTCTATTTATCAATACACCTTTTTCAAATAGAAATAATCCTACTTCCCATAGCCAACCTACAAATGCAAATATAAAGAAAAATAATATAATCGATGTTATTTCATATTTCTTGTCATAGTCAATTTTAATCTTTAATTTTTTCTCTTTAAAATCCGGATATCTATCTAATTTTATTTCTTCTAATTCATTTTTCTCAGTTGTATCTAACTTATTATCAATATTTTTTGCTTTTAGTAAATTTGCTTTATATTCTTCAATAGCTAATTCTTTATTATATAATTTTTCATCATTCAAAGCTTCATAATTGTATTTTTTGCTTTTAATATAATCTTCTCTCAAAGTCCTATATAGCTCTGTACCTGTTGCTTTTGTATATGGAATTACATATAGTCCAAATATACCAAAAGTAATATATTCTAATAAATACCAACCAATAAATGATGCATCTAGTCCAAAAGTATGCATCTTATTGCCATTCATCATTTCTCTTGACATTCTAATTGCATCTTTTGGTTTAATGTTAGGATTTTCAGCAACTATATATGTTACCATTTTATATGAATAATTCTTTATTAGTCCACCTATTATAGTTATATTCCATAAAAGTTTGTAAATCCTCATTAATAAAATCGTTCTTACAATATTAATATAGCGTTTTTTTCTAAAAGGAAAAACTATTCTATTAAACTTAGTTTTCTTATAATTTATACTTTCAAGATAAATCCTACTTTCACCTACAAGAATTGGATTCGTTAATAATATCTTAATTAATAATGATATTATTGATGTAATTATTAGTAAAAACTCTGCTAGGTGCGACTTAGACGAGTAATCTGCAATTGACTTTGCAATATTTTGTACTTGCGTCTGCCCATTTGTAAATATATTAAATATTGTAAAAAATATTCCCTTAGTTACATTGTGTTTTTCATTGTAGCTTTCAATTACACCAGTCATATTTCCAAATAACAGCTGAGAGATAGTTTTGTCAAAATACTCATTAATTATTTCTTCTCTTTTTTCTCTCTTTTTTAAATTTTCAATTTCTCCTATATTAGCAATATTTTTTAAACTATCCACATTAATATTACTTGATGAGACTATTTTTCTTACTTTTTCAGTTTCTTCACCTAATAGCTCCCAATTAGCAAATCCATTTTTTCCAATAGTATATTCTCCTACTATTAAAGACATGATTATTCCAATTAGCGCAAGTGTCCAAATATTATTTCGTAATATTTTTCTTCCATTCTTTTTTACATTTTTTATCTTCCACATATACTACACCTTTTATAATCATTTTATATTATTTTTATTATAAACTTTAATATATTATAATTTTTTAATACTATTATAATTTTTTAATATTATTGTTAAGAAATTTATCATAAGCCTTTTTATACTAAAACTTACTTTTGAAATTATATAAAATTTATTAATATCTAATTTTCTTCTATTGTTATTCTATATTATTTTTATAAAAAACTCAATAGAAATATGAAAGAATACTAAATAGTCTTTTTCTGCGCACAAAAAATATGGTGTGCTTTTAAAACTTTCATTTTAAAATATAAATTGCAATATTAAGTGTCGCACTTTTTCACATTTTTAAAATACATATTTTATGATGCTAATTTTACCATTTCTAAACTTGATTTAAATCCAAACATTGGTCTTAATAAATTGTTTATCCAAT
>JBPOHA010000042.1:0-7269 GCA_052036095.1 Bacillota bacterium | reverse complement strand
AGACATTTGTATATTTTTATCATATTGTATACCTTTTATTTCTTTATTATTTTCGCCTCTTAATTTTAAAAGTCCTAATTGCATTGCTAAAAGCTCATCAAATACTAATCTCTTTCTTGCTTTATTAAAAATATCAAAATTATCTGGAAAATGTATTTGCCTTGTTGCTTCATCATAACTTAACATTTTATATTTACTTGTAATATAATCAGGAATTGTTTCATCTAATTGTGAAATTGTTTCTAAAGCATTTTGTATTATCTTTCTTATTGTACTTGATTTTATATCTTCTGTTAGTGGATATATTGGTATTATTTTTCCAGTATTATTAAATTTATCTATTTCATCAAATACAGGTGTATTTATTTCTTTTACTCCACTTTTAATAGAAATTTTGCCAAAAAATCTATATTTTTCTCCTCTTTTTAGCTCTTTTACTATATATGGTTGATTAAACCAAGTAATTGCACATGAATCTGTTCCATCACTTATTATAGCTTTTTCGATACTCTTGTATCTTCCTAATAATCTGATGTTTACGCCATCCATAACAGTAGCTTCTATAACAACTTTTTGTCCATCTTGTGCACCTTTTAATTCAGTTATTTTGCTTCTATCTTCATACGCTCTTGGATAATATGTAATTAAATCTTCAAGAGTAAAAATACCTAATTTGTTTAGTAATTTTACTCTATTAGGTCCAACTCCTTTAACAAATTTCACATCATTTTTTAAATTAATCTTTATTATTGATTTTGAATCAATTTTTTGTTTACTTTTTAAACTAACTTTTATTATTGATTTTGACTCAATTTTTTGTTTAGAATTTTCATCTATTACATTATTTAATTCAGTGTTATGTTTTTTTGAATTATTACTTTTTTCAAAATTATTATTTGTTATTTTAGAATCACTCATATTTTAATTCTCTTTTCATAATATTATAGTGATTATATTATATAAATTAAGTAAATTCAATAAAATCAAAAATATTTATAAGGAGATATTAAAAATGAATAATGTAAGATTAGCTATAGTTGGAGCCACTGGTGTAGTTGGCAGAACAGTTTTAAAAGTTTTAGAAGAAGAAAACCTTCCAATTAATGAATATGTACTTTTTGCATCCTCAAAATCTAAAGGAAAATTTATTGATTTTTTTGGAAAAAAATATATAGTCCATGAACTTGATGAACATTCTTTTGATTCTGGATTTGACTTTGCAATATTTTCTGCTGGTGCTAGCACTTCTCTTAAATACTCTCCTATTGCCAGTAAAAATGGTTGTATAGTAATTGATAATAGTAGCGCTTTTCGAATGGATGATAATGTTCCTTTAGTTGTACCTGAAGTTAATTCTGAAGAAATAAAAAATAATTGTGGAATTATAGCTAATCCTAATTGTTCTACAATTCAAGCAGTTGTTCCTCTTAAAATTTTAGATATGAAATATAGAATAAAAAGAATTGTATATTCTACGTATCAAGCTGTTTCAGGTGCTGGAAAAAATGGAATTGCTGATTTGCAAAATGGAATAACAGATTATATTAAAGAAAATAAAATTCAAATAAAAAAATCCAATAGTGCATCAATGTCTAATACTACTTTAATTAATAATGATGTAAAAGTTAATGATAGTTGCTCCCAAGCCATTAATTCTAATAATAACTTAAATAATTTTTCTCAAGCCATTAATTCTAATAATAATTTAGATAAAAATTTAGAAAATTTTATTAATGAAGTAAAATCTTCTGATTATGAGCTAAAAAAATTTGATTATCCAATATTCAATAATTGCTTACCACACATAGATGATTTCTTAAATAATGGATATACAAAAGAGGAAATGAAAATGGTAAATGAAACTAGGAAAATATTAAAAAGACCAGAGTTGCCTATAACGGCAACTGCTGTCAGGGTTCCTGTTTTCAATTCACATAGTGAAAGTATTAATGTAGAATTCGAAAAAGATTTTATATTAGAAGATTTAGTTCAATCTTTAAACGAAGCTAAAAATATAGTAATTCAAGATTATTCTTTTAATAATTTAAATCATTCTTATAATACTATAAATTCTAATATCTTAAATGATACCGATAATATGATAAATTCTAATATTCATAATAAATCTATAAATACTGAGAAAAGTAATTCTTTGTACTTTGCTGCTTCTTTTCCTTTGTCAACATATTCCACTGGGCATAATGAAGTATTTATTGGAAGAATAAGACGTGATTTTAGTGTTAAATCAGGGATTAATTTTTGGTGTGTTGCAGATAACATAAGAAAAGGCGCTGCAAGCAACGCCATTCAAATATTAGAGTTATTATTAAAATAGAAAATTAAAATTTTTTCTTTATACTAATCTTTTAATATATAATTTAATTTTTATAAATTTAAATACTCTTTGTTTTAGAATTCACAATTTTTTGGAGTACGAGGATATGGAATAACATCACGAATATTTTGCATTCCAGTAACATACATCATCATTCTTTCAAATCCAAGTCCAAATCCTGAATGAGGAACACTTCCATATTTTCTAAGATCAAGATACCACCAATAATCTTCCTCGTGTAATCCTAATTCATGTATTCTGTTTGTTAATTTTTCAAGATTGTCTTCTCTTTGGCTTCCTCCAATAAGTTCTCCAATTCCTGGAACTAACATATCAGAAGCAGCTACAGTCTTTCCATCAGCATTTTGTTTCATATAAAATGCTTTTATATCCTTTGGATAGTCTGTAACAAATACAGGCCTTCCAAATGTCTTTTCGCTTAAAAATCTTTCATGCTCTGTTTGAATATCAACACCCCATGATACTTTATATTCAAACTCATCATTATGTTTTTCTAATTCTTTTATAGCATCTGTGTATGTCATTCTTCCAAAAGGTTTTTCAAGTGTAACATGTAATTTATCTAATAGGCCTGGTGCTATAAATTTATCAAAGAATTCCATTTCTTCTGGAGCATTTTCTAATACATAAGTAATGCAATATTTAACCATTGCTTCTGCAGTATCAAGATAATCGTTTAAATCTGCAAAACACATTTCAGGTTCTATCATCCAAAATTCTGCTGCGTGTTTTACAGTGTTTGAATTTTCAGCTCTGAATGTAGGTCCAAATGTATATATGTTTCTAAATGCTGTAGCATAAGTTTCTCCTTCAAGTTGTCCACTTACAGTTAAATGGGCATTTTTTCCAAAGAAGTCTTGCGTAAAGTCTACTTGTCCATCTTTTGTCTTTGGAACATTTGCTAAATCTAGAGAAGTTACGTTAAACATTTCTCCAGCTCCTTCACAATCACTTCCAGTTATTAGTGGTGTATGAACATATACAAATCCACGTTCTTGGAAAAATCTATGAATTGCATAAGAAAGTAAACTACGAACTCTAAAAGTTGCATTAAAAGTATTGGTTCTAGGACGTAAATGAGCTTCTGTTCTTAGAAATTCGAAACTTGTATTTTTCTTTTGGATTGGGAAATCGCTTTGTGCTAAATTATATATTTCAACACTTTTAGCATGGATTTCAAAAGGTTGTTTTGCATTTTCATTTTTTACAACTTCACCATTAACTATTATTGAAGATGCAATTGTAAGTTTGCAAATAGCATCAAAATTTGAAAGTTCGTCTTCAAACACAATTTGAAGATTTTTAAAAAATGTTCCATCATTCATTTCTATAAAGCCAAAATTTTTAGATGTACGTACTGTTCGTACCCAACCAGAAACTTGAACATCTTTTCCTAAGTATTTATCAGTGCTTTTGTATAAATCTCTAACTAATGTAGAATCCATTTTAAACCTCTTTCTATTATTTTATTATTAAAAATATTACTGAGCAATAATTTCGTCTAAACTTGTAGAACTGTTAATACTATTATTTGAAACAGTTTGATTAATAACATCAACATAATTAGTTAAATTGCTACCTGACATATTTGTATTGTTTGATACTGAATTAATAGCTGTATTACTATTTGATAAAACCATTGAATCATCATCAATACTATTTGATGAAACCATTGAATTATCATTAGTGCTATTTAATACATCATTGGTTAATATATTTTGATTTTCATTATTTGACTGTAAAGTTGAAATCGTAGTAATAACTTTAATTGCTTGCAAATTAACATCTGAGCTTATTACAGTATCATCAGTAACTAAAGAAAATTCAAATACTATATCATCTTTTGGCAATATAGCTAAATAATATCTTGAAATTGAATTGCTTGTTATAATATCAACATAAAGGTAGTATATTCCATTCTCTAATACGAATTTACTATTTCCACTTTCTACTTGACTATTAGCACCAGCAGCTTGATTGAATGAAGCTACTATAATATTAAATAATTTGCTTCTTCCATCTTCAGTATTTAAATCAATTCCTTGACTTTTAAGATTGCTTACAGATTGATCAGCATACTTTAATATATATGAATTATTTATTAATTCATTATTAGAACTATCATATTCCCAAACATTTGCATCATAAGTAAGTTTATAAGAATTTGAAAAATCATATTCTTCTAAATTTTCTATAACAGTCTTAATATTTGTATTATTGCTTGTAACATTTTTTGTTCCATTTAGTATAGAAGATAATCCTAATGAAGTAACTACCGTTACCATTATAATTGAAATTATTGAAGAAACTATTATATATACAATAATACCAATAACTGAAGTTCCACCCTTTTTAGATGCAGTAGTAATCAATTGATTTGTATCTGGTATCAACTTCTTTAATGTATTTAATTGTTCTCGTACATGACTTCTATACAATGGATAAAATGTAAAACCTAATACTAAGAATAGAACGATATAGAATACAAAACTAAATACAGAAATGCCTGTCAAATCCGTAATTGATTTTAAATTCAATAATAATATGCACATTACACCAGCAAATAAAAATTCAATTATTCCAAACAATATACCAACAATGGTTAACTTTCTATATAAGAAATATAAAGGTCCAAAAAGTGCTGCACACCAGTTAAATTTTTTAGAATGTGCCTTATCATATATTGATCCCATCCAATTTTTTACAAAATCAATATTATAATTCTCTGATCCTTGGTTTGTATTAAATCCATTATTTTGACTTTGATTTTGTATAGGCTCACCATTATTAAAATCACTATTAGGCATAAATCCTTGATTTGGATCAAATCCATTATTTTGCATTTGATTTTGCATAGGCTCACCATTATTAAAATCACTATTAGGCATAAATCCTTGGTTTGGATCAAATCCATTATTTTGACTCTGCTGATTATCTAATATATTTGATTGATTTTCATTTAAATTCATTGAATCTGAATATAAATCTGTATTAAGTAATTGATTTCCAAACTTTTTATTACTTTCTTCTTGATTATTTGATATAATATTTGATGAACCATTTTCATTATTGCTTTCTTCCTCAGACATATCAAATAAATTTATAGGAGAGGTCTCTTCACCATCTTTTAAATTTTGATTACCTTGATTTGCTTGGCTATATTGGTCATTTTGAATATCTTGGTTATTTTGAATATCTTGATTATATTGGCTATTTTGAATATCTTGGTTACCTTGATTATATTGATTATTTTGATTATTTTGATTATTTTGATTATATTCGTCCATTGAATTTTAAATCTCCCTTCTTACGTTTAAAGATATTTATATTATAAATTAAAAATTTAAAATATACAAGGAAATAATTAAAATTTTTACTATTTCTATTAAATTGTATAATATAATATATTACTTATTTTTATAAATTTTAATTTACATTATAATCTTTTTAATATTGTTGTACATTGGCATATAAATCATTTTATTATTTGTAGAGTGACAAAGTAAATCTCACTTTTTATATAGCCTTTTAGTCCTTATTTTTTCAAAAAATAAGGACTAGTCAAGTATAACTAGTCCAGTAAAGGTGATTGTATTTACTCACATTTACACACTTTATCTCTATCATGTTGGAGTCTTAACACCTTTTTTTGTGCTTTGAACTCATTCGCTCCTACCTTCTTTTCTTTTGAAGCCATACGATTTTCTTTCTTAATTCTATTTCCGATAGTACATTACCAAAACTCAACACTACAAGTATAAAATTGGACGGAAACCATATCTGACTTTGGCAAAAATTTCACCACCATTTTCACGACTGCATACTGACCCGGAATTGTCGTTGTAATAACCTCCGCGACTAATGCAACTACCGTTGTCGCTAGAGCAAGACTCCGTAGTAAATTCCGACATATTTCCTGCCATATCGTATATATTGCATTGTACATCTATTACACTGGTTGATTTTAATTTAGTCATTCCAGTATTGGCTAAATTATCATCTGTTGATTCTCCTATTTGATTTGCATAATTTGTATTCGTTCCATATCTTTGTATATATACTATTGCTGTATCCCATGCATAGCTATTTACTAAATCACTTGTTATATTTTTGTTTGTATCAGGATACATGTTTCTTGCTATTTCTGCTGCTTTATTTTGTGTTATATAATTCCATGCTAGTTGATCTGATTTTATTGTTATTTTTCCATTTGTATATCCTGTCCAATTCGTACTTGGTGCTGTTCCTTTTTCACCTGTCAAGCTTGTTGTATCTAATGTTTTATCTCCTGTTACTCCTGCTTCATATCTTGCTAGATAATATCCTCCATTTTTTCCTACACTTGTAACAAAATTTTCTAGACTTTTTGCTGTTGTATTTCCATAAGTACTTGTTTGTAATTCCTGATAATAAGTATCTGCTGGATCTTTTGCATAATCGCTTCCTGCTTGTACTAATGTTGATGTTCCATCTGTTGTTGAAAATGTATATCTTCCTAATTGTACACTTTCTTTTGCTCCATCTAATGTACATGGTATCCATACAAATTGATTTCCTTTTGAATTTTTATCATTTGCACTTACATCTTCTATTACTACTCCTCCTGCTACTGTTGTCGCTGAATCATCTGCTATCTTAAATCCTGCTGGAACTGTTACTGTTGCTGGAGTTGCACTTGAATCTGTTATTGTTGTATTTTTATCATAATATTTTCCTTCTTTGCCCTCTGCTATTGCTCCTTCTACTGTTGTTGCTGTTGCTGGAGTGCTGGTTGGCGTTTCTGGGGTGCTTGTTGATTGTGCATCCATCCATCCTTCTATATAATTTAAACTATTTGTTTCATTTGCTGTTGCTTCTTGATATTTTGCTGTTGCATTTTTTGATTTACTTATTATTCCAGTGTTAAATGCTAT
>JBPOHA010000033.1:0-14045 GCA_052036095.1 Bacillota bacterium | reverse complement strand
ATTGTGTCTGTTTTATTATTAGCAAATCTTCTTGCACATCCAATTTTTAATACATTTGGATGAAGATTCCCAAGCATTTTGTCTATTTCTTCTTATGAGTTGTTATATTGTCTTAGCCTATCTATAGTTGAATTCTTTACTATTTTTAGAACTTTCTCTTTTCTTAATTGATGAACTTTCCATAGTTCTTCGTCTGGTATTTTTTCTATATCTTCCCAAGTTTTATCATCTTGAATATTATCTTGCCAATATGGTTTTAAATATTGGTTAAATAAATCTTTCATTGTTGGTGCAACCCATGAACAAGTATGAATACCATTTGTTACATACTCAATTGGAGATTCATTTGCTGGTATTTCTGGCCAAACGTCACCAAATAGTTCTCTTGAAACCGCTCCGTGCAATTTACTTACTCCATTTTTCTTACCTGCAATTTTTAGTGCTAGTATTCCCATATTAAATCCATTATTCATGTCATCATTAGGTTTCATTCCTAATCTAAAAAATTGCTCTTTAGTAATTCCAAGTTTATCCCAATAACAATCAAAGTATTTTTCAACTAAACTAATTGGGAAAATATCATTTCCAGCAGGAACTGGTGTGTGCGTTGTAAATGCAGTCATTGAAGAAACTATGTCTTGTGCTATTTCAAAAGATACTTGTTTTTCTTCGATAACATTTTTCATAAGTTCTATTGTTAAAAATGAAGAATGTCCTTCATTCATATGATACATTGTTGGTTTTAATCCCATTGTATAAAGTAGATTTACTCCACCCATCCCTAATACAATCTCTTGCTTTATTCTCATTTCTTGATCACCACCATATAATGTAGTGGTTATATCTCTGTATTCTTCTGCATTTTCATCAATATCTGAATCTAGTAAATATAATATTCTTCTGCCAACATTGATTTGCCATACTTTTAGATACACTCTTTTCCCAGGAAATTTTAAAGAAATTAATAAATCTTTTCCTTCTACATCCTTAACATTGGTAATTGGAAGTGTATTAATATCTACATCTTTATATACTTCTTCTTGTTGTCCATACCCATTAATTTTTTGATGGAAATAACCATGTTTATAAAATAATCCTACAGCAACAAGTGGAATTCCCATATCACTAGCAGATTTTAAATGATCTCCTGATAAGATTCCAAGTCCACCAGAATAAATGGCTACAGTTTCGTCTAAGCCATATTCAGCAGAAAAATATGCAATTAAATCATTAGTATTATCTGGATATTTTTTACTGAACCATGTGCTTTTGCTACCCATATAATCTTCATAATCTTTAACTACTTTATCATATTGTTTTAATAATTCTTCATTTTTTGTTGCTTCTTCAAGCTTATCCTGAGAAACAAGTTTAAGAAATTTTACAGGACTTTTTTCACATTGTTCCCATAAATCTATATCTATTTGTTTAAATAATTTTAAAAATTCCGTATTCCATGACCACCAAAGATTATATGAAATATCATATAATTTATTAATTCTTGATGGTAATTGTGGTCTTACTGTAATCTTGTTAAATACATAAGGCATGAGTAAATTCCTCCTTTGTTAATTCAAAAATCTTTAGTTTTTTTAGATTTTAGTATATTACTTTCGTTTATTTTTTATTAACCTTCTATGGTATATTATCGCCCAACAAATTTAATTTGTCAATGGATGTGGAGCAAAATTTTATCAATTTATTTTACCAAATAGAATTTACTTTTGCAATTAACTAATTTATCTTACAAATTAAAATTGACTTTTCTAATTGGTCTAAATCTGTTTTGTTTCAATGATACACATAATATAATTTTTTTATTTAAATCAGTTGACTACTTTGCAAAAGTATAGTATAATCATTTTGTTATGGCCCCGTGGTCAAGCGGTTAAGACGTAGCCCTCTCAAGGCTGAATCATGGGTTCGATTCCCGTCGGGGTCACCAATTTTAAAAAAGAGAAAATTATTTAATAATTCTCTCTTTTTTTGTTTAGCATTTTCTGCTTTTTTTGTTTTCTATTCTTATATTTTTATTTTTTTCTTTTTGTTTTTCCCTTTTTATTTTTAGCATTTTCTACTTTTATGTTTTTTCTATTTTTGTTTTTTTACTGCTTGATTTGGTTTTAATAAATTTGCAACATTATTGACAAATTTAAACCTTTTGCTATTATAAACAGAGTTTAATTCTTTTTTTACTTTTTCTAGTTCCTCGCTTAATTGTTGATTTTTTTCATTAATTCTAGAATTTTCTTGTATTAATCCTTCGCTTTTGCTGACTACTTCTTGATCTTGGTCTTTTATTTCTTTTATTATTTCAAAAATATCTAAAAAGTTATAATTTGTATTATAATCATTTTCAATGTAAATATTTTTCATTATGTTTAAATTGTTTTTAACATATTCATAATTTTTATCTTTGTCAATTTTGTTTTTATCTAATTCAAGAGCTATTTCCTCTATTTTTTTATCTTTTAAGCCTTCACCTGAGAATCCATTTTTTGCAGCTATATCAATATTATCAATTGTTATAATTCCTTTAGGATTTTCATATCCTATAACTACAGCTATTTTTTTCATAGCCAATGCCTCTAAAATTGTTCTATCCAATCCCAATACAATATCATAATTTTCTAGTAATTTAGATATATTATTTTTAGCACCTAATAATTTTATTTTTTCATCAGTGCCTATATAATCTTTTATCTCATCAATTCTATCGCCATCTCCTATTATATCCAAAGTTTTATTAGAATTATTATACTTTTTAAATATATCTATTCCATTCTTAATTGACCTGATTTTCTCATTATTAATTCTGGATATAATAACAAATTTTCCTTTTCCATTTTCATTTAATCTTGTAGACTTATATATATCTAAATTTATGCTGTTTGGAATAATAACAAATTTATTTTCGTCTAATGAATATCTTTCTTTTAGATACTCTGCAGCAACTTTTGAAATTGCAATTATCTTTTTGCTGTTTTGAAAAAAAGTTTTAAAAGCAATTTTATAAATATCATATTGATTTTCAAACCAATTAAATACATTAAATTCATCATCTTTTATTGTTTTAGTTGCTGTATGTAAATATATTACATACGGTATATTTTCTATAATACATGCTGGTGAAGCAACCATCATACATGGAAACTGATTAATTATAACCTCTTTTGCATTGTATTTTTTTATTATTTCACAAAATTCTGTTATTTTTTCAATGTTAAAATTATCTTCAATTGGAAATTCAAAGTTTTCAAAAGTTATTCCATTTTCCTCAAGAAATTTAGAATATATTCCTTTTCTAGCCAATATAACAACATTCTCTTTTCTTCTTTTATATTCCATTGCTTGATTAAGTACAGAAGTTTCTACTCCACCTATTCCAATATTTTCTAAACAAATAATTGTTGTATTCATATATATCCCCTTTTTACATGAATTAATTAGTTTTTGCAATTTTTATATTAATTATTTTCTACAATTTTATATTAATTATTTTCTACAATTTTTATATTAATTAGCTTCTGCAATTTTTATACACTCTGCTAATATTTCTTTTAATCTTTCATATTTTTTATTCAAAAACAAATATCCAATCAAACTTTCAAAAGCAGTAGAATACATGTAGTCCTGATGTGAAGCATGTTTTGGCAAATGATGAATTTCAGTATTTCTACCCCTTCTTACTATGTCCATTTCTTCATCATTTAGTAAACTTGTTTCCAATCTTTTTACAATATTCGCTTGTGCATCTGCTTTTACATATTTTATAGATAATACATGCAACTTATGTGGATTCAAATTAGTTTTATTAGCTAAATATGTACGAACATATTCCTCATATACACTATCCCCTACATACGCCCACGTAAGTGGTGACATCATATTTATTTCATTTTCATTCTTTGTTATTAATTCTTCTAAATTCAAATTATACTCCTTCTATTTGTTAATGTTTCTTGGCTTTTCTATAGATATTTTTCCGATTTTTCCAGATTGAAAATCTGTTAAAATAATGTCTGAAAGTTTTTGGAAGTTTATCTTGCCACCTGGTAAAATAGCCCCTCTCTTATTTGCTATCTCATCATTAATTTTCAAAATATCTTCATTATTAAATTTATCTTTATTTATTGATATATCATATCTTTCTTCTATATTTACTTTATAATTCTCAACTAGGAATTTTAAAAGATAAAAAGATACTTCATCTTTATCAACAGCAGCAGAACCTATTGTATTAACAAAAGCTAAATGCATTGTTGCCTCATTATCATTCATTCTTGGCCACAACATTCCTGGAGTGTCCATTAATTCGATATTTTGGTCTATTTTTATCCATTGCTTTTGAGTTGTTACACCTGGCCTATTTGCAACTTTTGCAATACTTTTTTTAGCCAAACTGTTTATAAAAGTAGACTTTCCAACATTAGGAATTCCTAAAATCATAACTCTTGTAGATCTTCCAATTCTGCCTTTTTGTGCATATTTTTCTTGAATATCTTGATATTGTCTTTTGATTTCAGAAATTACGTTATTTATTCCTTTTCCAGAATTTGCTTCCATTGGTATTGCAATAATATCTTTTGATTTGTAATAATTAATCCACATTTTAGTAACATTTTCATCTGCTAAATCTGCTTTATTTAATATTACTATTTTTTTCTTATTTTGAATGTATTGTTCAATATCAGGATTTTTGCTTGCCTTTGGAACACGTGCATCTAAAACTTCTATTATAATATCAATTAATTTTAAGTCTTCTATTATTTGTTTTTTGGTTTTGGCCATATGACCTGGATACCAGTTTATGTTTGTTATATTTTTTTCTTTTTCCATTTTAATCACCCTCTTAAATATTATTTTACCATCATTGAGTATGCAATGTTTTTAACTTTAAAGCCCATTTTTTCATATAAATGTATTGCATTTTCATTTTCCTCATTAACGGTTAATCTTAAATCAGTATAACTATTATCTTTAGCATATTTTTTAACATAATCAACCAATCTAGTACCAATACCTTTATTTCGATAATCTTCATCTACTCCAATAGCATCAATATCTAATTCTTTTCTATATCTATATCCATTTTTCTTTCCCTCTTTTGAAGAGAGTAATACATAACCAACAATCTTTTCCTCTATTTTAGCAACAAACATTTCTTTATTTTTAATAATATTACAGAACTCCTCTTTTGAGAAAATACTATCAGTATGTTCAAATATATCTGGCCTCCATTTTACATGGCACTCATGTACTTGTACAGCAATTTTATCAACTGTTATCAAATCCTCAATTTTTGGTATTTCTATTTTTATTAGTTCTTTCATATATATCATCTCCATCTTTTATCTCGTATAAAACTATTTTTATTATAACATAAAAGAGAGGAGTTTTCTAGTCCTCTCTTTTATATTATTTAATTTAAGTTAAAAAAATATAGCAACCTTCATTTTTTTGTATTATTAGCAACATTTATAATTAGAACATTTAGATTCTTCTGCTTTCCCTGTAGCATTTCCTTTCACTGGAGCAATCTCAACTTTGTTTAATGTGCAACAGCCCTCTTCTCCATTATATTTGCAGCTTTTTACGCAACAACATATTCTTTGATTTCCTTCCATCTTTATTCCCTCCTTTTGAGTCATTTATATAAAAATTATTTTAAACTATGCCTCATAAAAATAAATATTGAATGTTATTCTTTACATTCAATATTTATTATTGCTTTTTTTTATTAATATATACTTTTGAATATATAGAAATTTTTAGAAGATAATATAAATAATAATGTTTATATTTTTAGAAAATACCATAAATATATTTTATAATATATTTTTTTATAAATTATGAAATTTCTAAGTTATTAAAATAATTATATATTTTATAATCTAAGGAGATTGTTCTATGTTTATTCCAGAAAAAATTTTTTATGAAAATAAAATTACAAATTATGAATTGGGTAATAAATTATTAAATAAATATAAAAAGCTAAATATACCAATGGAAATTATTGATAATCATAATAATATCCCTGAGATGAGAGAAAAATCGAATCGTGAATTTCCGCAAATGAAAAAAAATTTAATTATTGGAGTACGAAAAACTCATAAGTTTGTACCTAATAATAAGATTTCTGATTATTTAGTTCCTTATACATCTTCTGGTTGCAGTGCCATGTGTATGTATTGCTATTTAGTTTGTAATTATAATAAATGCTCATATTTAAGGTTATTTGTAAATAGAGAAGAAATGTTAGAAAAAATAATTAAAGTTTCTAATGAAAGTGACAAGGATTTAACTTTTGAAATTGGTAGTAATAGTGATTTAATTTTAGAAAATACAATTACTAACAATTTAGAATGGACTATTGAAAATTTTGCTAAAAAAGGTAAAGGCTTTTTGACATTTCCTACAAAATTTGACATGGTTGATTCTATATTAAGTTTAAATCATAATGGCAAGATAATTATTAGAATTAGTCTCAATCCTAGTGAAATAATTAATAACGTTGAATTTGGTACTTCAAGGTTGAATGAAAGAATTCTTGCTATAAATAAATTGCAAGATGCTAACTATAAAATTGGCATTTTAATAGCTCCTATCATTTTAACTGATAATTGGCAAAATCTATATAATAATTTATTTATTACATTGTATAATAATCTTAGCAGTAACGTTAAAAAAAATGTTTTTTTTGAGCTGATTTTTATGACATATAGTTATATTCACAGAATGATAAATAATGAGGCATTTCCAAATGCTATTGAATTATATGATAAAAATATTATGGTTAGTAGAGGATTAGGAAAGTATACTTATTCAAAAGAGATAAGACATGAAGCTGAAAACTTTTTTAGAGAAAACTTACAAAAATATTTTCCTAATAATGAGATAAAATATATCGTATAAAAAATAACAAATTAGGAAATTTCGTTTTCTAATTTGTTATTTTTGTGTTATTTTCCAGTATACTAATTTACTCTACTTTTATTTTTTGCCATAATAACATAAGTATATCACTGTTACATAATCCTATAATTATTTTTATCGGCTCTATCATCAAGTTTTCTATCAGTTTCCTTATTATCATAAAACCATGACGTTTTTTTATCGTCTGTAGTCTTTACATTATCAGCTAATACATCCATTAATGTAATAATTGCCAATATTACTGCTATTATTGAAGTAAACATGTCCATTCCTATGTCTAGGTCAAAACTTCCATTTTTTATTACTGGCATAACTTGATTAAATAAGTCAACACCAAAATATAATAAATATGATGTTAAATATATGAAACCGCCAACTTTTTTTCTTTTCATTACTAATACAATACATACAAATGTAATAAATAATAATACAATTTCTACTCTATAGTCAATAGGCCTTACTATAAATGTTCTTCCCATAGCAGCCATATATGCTACTATTATTCTAAATATCCAATACATTGTCATAAAAATTACAATTAACCAATTTGCTAATGATCTCATATATTTCTTCCTTTCTTTTATTAAAGAATAAAACCGAATGATTATATATAATATTAAATGGAGAGTATAAAAATCCTACTATATAAAAGAAATGTATGAGAATTTCCCATACATTCTTGGTATACCAGTTTATATTATAATTAAACTTTTTTCCATAATATATCTAGTCCATCTTTTTCAATAATTTTATTGTCAATTTTGTTAGAACCTTTCTTCTTTCCTTTTACCTTAGACATCTTTTCAATTTGAAGTTTATCTAACCATAAGAAAGATATAAATGAAACAAGTATTAATAATTCATCAAATATAATATTTTTTGATATGACTCCGTCATCTACAAGATTGCTTGCAAATTCTACTGAATGTAATATTAATATTGTTAAAAAAACGAATAACATTACACATGGAATTGTATTGCTTTTATTTTTGTATGCTAATATAAAATATAGTGTAAATATAGCAACAGCAGCTAAAACATACCAAGCATTTGTGAAATCAATTAATGGTAAATTCATAATAAATTCCTCCTTTCCTTTGTACAAACTTTGTTCTTTTGTATATATATATATAATATATTATTTATATTAATTTTGCAATATTATTTGTATTAATTTTATATTACAGTTTTATTACGTTTTTATTTTATAGAATTACTTTGCTCTATATCTTTTTGAGTTTTTTATCTATTATATTGTTTTCAATTTTATTATATATTTTTTGACTTTTTATGCTAATTTCTTTGAAATCATATTAGCTAATTCAGTAGCTTTTTTAGTAATATATTCTTGATTTTCTCCCTCTATCATAATTCTTACTAATGGTTCTGTTCCTGAAGCTCTTATTAATACTCTTCCATTTCCATTAAATTCTTCATCTAATTTTTCAATTTCTTTTTTTATAGTTTCATCTTTTTCAAAATCATATTTTTTATTATTTTCAACTTTTGCATTGATTAATACTTGTGGATAAATGTTAATTATTTTTTGTAATTCTGAAATTTTCTTCTTTGATTCTAGTATATCTCTAATTAACATTAATGATGTTAATATACCATCTCCTGTAGGATTGTAATCTAAGAATATTATATGCCCCGATTGTTCTCCACCTATACAATAATCATTAGCTAACATATTTTCTAATACATATCTATCCCCAACTTTTGTTTGCTCAAAATGTATATCATTCTTTTCACAATATTTTTTCAATCCTAGATTACTCATTACTGTTGCAACTAGTGTATTATTTTTCAATTTTCCTTTTTCTTTAAGATAATTTGAAATTATTGCCATGATAATATCACCATCAACTTCTTGACCTTTTTCATTAACTGCTAAACATCTGTCTCCATCTCCATCATAAGCAATTCCTAAATCACATTTATTACTTGTAACAAATTTTTTTAACATATCAAGATGGGTTGATCCGCAATTATCATTAATATTAATTCCATTAGGAGTATTGTTAATTATATAATGTTTTATCCCTAATACTGTAAATACTTTGTCCGCAATTATTGAAGTCGCACCGTTTGCTGTATCTATAGCTACTGTAAAATTTTCTTTATTTAGTTTCTCAAATTCATCTTCAAAGTTTTTTCTAAAGAAATACAAATATTCATCTAATAAATCTCCTCTAACCTCTGATACTCCTATTTTGCTGCTGTCTGCAGTAAGCGTTTCAATTTTGCCAGAATCAAGAATCTCTTCAATTTCTTCTTCAAGGTTATCTGGAATTTTCATTCCTTTATTGCTAAAATATTTTATTCCATTAAAATCATAAGTATTATGTGATGCTGATATTACAACACTCGCATCAGCTTTTAATTTTTTAGTTAAATATGCAACACCTGGAGTTGGTATAACTCCAATTAATTTTACATTTGCTCCATAGCTCAAAAATCCAGCTGTCATTGCACTTTCAATAAGAGTTCCAGATAATCTAGTATCTCTTCCTATTAATATTGTTGGTGCTCCATTTTTTGAATGCTTTGCTAAAACATATGCCCCTGCCTTTGCAACTTTATATACTAATTCTGGTGTAAGCTCTGTATTAGCAATTCTACGTATTCCATCTGTTCCAAAATATCTCATATTAAATTTTCTCCTTATATATTAATTTTTATTTCTTTTTATTCTTATTTTTCCTTTAATTTTGACAACTCCTGCTTTTAAGAATTCATAATTATTTGCAATGCTATATGATATTGCTAAAATCAAAGTTATTACATTTATAATCCAGTAAAACGCCATATTAATATTTGGAATATATTTTATATAATATGCTAAACATATTATAACAAGTAGAATTGCTGGTCCTTGCCATTTAAGCTCTTTCAATTTTATATATTTTTTTATTTTTTCTCTTCTATAAAAATAGATTATCATGTCCGCAACTAATGTTGAAATACAAGCTGCATAAATTTTAAATTGCATTACAAAAATTAAATCAATTACTAAATTAATTCCTGCTGCTACTAAAGTAGTTGTTCCCATAATCTTAGTTTGTTTATATGCTCCAAATATACCACCATAAAAACTTGATAAATTTGCATAATATGTTGCAATCATAATAATTGGTATATAAATATAAGCCTCAGCATAAGCTTCATTAATAAATATTGGAAATACAAAAGGCATTACAGCAATTAAACATATTGTAACTGCATACAAAAATCTTTTAGTATCATGATAAATTGTATTGTAATATTCCTTGCTGTTTTCTTCTTTAATAATTCTAGCTGCCGACTCTTTCCATGCTGTATAAAAGTAGCCATAAAGAACATTTATTATATTTGGAAATTTATTAGCCATAGCATAAATACCATTTGCAGCTGAGTCAATCATCTGAGTTAAAATAATTCTATCAGACATATTAATAATTGCCCATGAGATGCTATTTGGTACAAGTGGAATAGAATATTTTATCATTGATTTCATTGTAAGCATATCAACTTTTCCAAAATATTTGCTAAGTTTTAATTTAACAAATATAACAATCGCAGTTGCAATATTTGCAATAGTATTAGACCATAAAAGTCCTTCTGCACCAGACTTAAATCCTAAAATAAATATCAGATTTAAAATAATTGTTGATATTCCAAGTATAAAATTAGACATAGAATATAACTTAACTTTGCCTTCACCTCTTGCAAGAGCATTGCTCAAACCTATAAGCAAATTTGAAATTACAAAAGTAATAAATGCAAACATAAACATTGGACTATAATCAGATGCAAAATGCATTATAATTATTGATACTGGTATAAATATAATTGTACCAAATATACTATAAATTACAGCTTGACTAATAATCTTTTTCTTTTCAGAAAAGTCTTTAGCATCTATTAAGAATCTAAACATTGCCTCTTCCATAAGAAGAGTTATTAGCGGTAAAAGAAATATTGACATAGTGCAAACAAAATCATAAGTACCATACTCAGAAGGCGACAACTTTGCAGAATATAGAGGTAATAATAAATATGAAATTATTTGAGTGCTCATTTTGCCTATTGCTATAATCAATGTATTTTTAACTAATTGACTTTTATGATTCATTTGCCCTCCTTATTTTTATATTATGATATAATTTATTTTTCTCTGTACATATTTTATTTTCTCTCTATATATTCTATTTTTATAATTTCTAACTGTTAATTCTAATTTTTATAATTTTTAACTGTTAATTCTAATTTATTGAAAAAATTTTTATTTTTTGCTTTTTTTCTTACATAGTTTTTCTATTTCTTCGTCTAACTTATTTACAAAATTAGCATTATTACTAACAAAATCTTTTGGAGTAAATTTTTTATTAATCGCTTCTTGCAACTTGTCAAAATCATATAAAGGTATTATATAACCCTCTTTTGCAAATGTTTCAAGTAATTGAATTTGATGATCATTTACATGTTCTTTATACTCTTTTCTTCTAGCTGCAACAACCATTTTTTTGTGTAATTTTAGTCCATTCAAAATTGTTCCAACCCCTGCATGAGTTATAATCACTCTTGCAGAATTCATATATTTTTGAAATTCATCTGCCGATAAATATTGATGAATTTCCATCTTTTTAGATGTGAACTTAGTTGATCCAACTTGTGCAATTATCTTTTCATCAGTGTCAAGCTTTTCAACAGCTTCAAGTAATCTTTTAAATTGTTTATCTTGAGTCCCTAATGTTACAAATATCAACTAATTTCACCTCCATTTTACTTAAAATTAAAATTTAATTATTCTATTTTTTTATAATCATTTTTTATAATCATTTTTTTCTTATAATTATATTTCTATTTTTTCTATGACAATTCCTTTAATAAATTCCACCCCAGTAAACTGCCTTAGGATATAATTTTTTCATTTCTTCCCATTGAACTACAAAAGTATTTGCAATAGGATACACCATTTTTCCTGCCATCGTCTTAGAATTTCTATTAGCAAAAGTTTCAATCCAAATTATCTTGCTTCCAAATAATTTTGCAATATAGCACATAAGCACAGCAGTATGAGTTCCAGTAGTTACAACCACTTGTGGCCTTAATTTAAAATATAAATATAAATCTTTAAAAAAATTAAATAACATAACAAAAAAATATTTTAAAATATTTTTTCTAGTACCGTAAGCTAAATAATATACTTTGCCTGGAAACTTTTTCTTCAAATCTTTATCAGATCTTGTTTTCTCAGTTACTATCGAATAATCATATTTTTCAAAGTCAAGTTGAAGTAACTCATTTAAATGTCCACCCGTACTTGAAATAAACATAACTCTTTTCATTATTTCTCCTCTTAAAATTCTCTATGTTTATAATTCTTTTTTAATTATTTTTATTTATATTTACACTTTATTTGTTCTATTTCTATATATTTATTTTATATTCATTTTTCTTATTAATTCTATAAATAAGATTTTACATTTTATCTGGTACTTCAATTCCCAATAATTTTAATCCATTTGTTAAAGTCACATTAGTCATATATGTTAAGTATACACGTGCATCTTGAATATTTTTATCATCACATATAATTTTATCTGCTGCATAAAAAGCACTATATGCTTTAGCCAAATTAATCAAATATCTTGAAATTATTGATGGTTCATTTTTCTCCATTGCATTAATTATTGTATCTTGGAAATTGCTTATTAATTTTATAACTTTTAATGAAGCATCATCTGTAAGTGCATTAAAATCAATATTTTCATTTATGCTATCAATACTATTTTTAATATTTTCTATATTTTCTTTGACATCATAATTAGCATTTTCTTTTCCATTGTTCATTGCTTTTTCAAGTACACTTTTAGTTCTTACAGCCATATACTGTACATAAGGTCCTGTTTCACCATTAAAATTCAAAGCCTTATTTAAATCAAATACTTGGTCCTTTATTCTATTTTCTGACAAATCATCAAACACAACTGCACCAATTCCAACTTGCTTTGCAATAGTGTCTATATCACCATCGACATTTTTGCTTTCCATTATTTCTCTAACTTTTGACATAGCTTCATTAAGTAAATCTTCAACTTTAACAAAGTTACCTTTTCTAGTAGACATTTTTCCTTCTGGAAGTCTTATCATTCCATAGCTTATATGTTCAAGGCCATTCAAGCATTTCTCTTTTATTCCTAAATATTTTGCTACTGCAAAAATTTGTTTAAAATGAAGACTTTGCTCAACAGCAACAACATATAAACATTTATCAAAATCATAAGTTCTTGATCTATATAATATAGCAGCCAAATCACGAGTAGCATATATTGAAGAACCATTAGATTTTTGAATAATACATGGAGTATTAATTCCCATATCCTCTAAATCTACAATCTTTGCACCTTGTGAATCAGTCAACTTTCCAGACTTTTCAAGAATATCTATAACCTCTTGCATCTTATCTGAATAAAAAGATTCACCATTCCAAGAATCAAATTTTACTCCAAGCAAATCATATATTTTATTAAACTCTTTCAAGCTCAAATCTTTAAAATTATTCCATAAATCAGTACAATATTTATCACCATCTTCAAGCTTTTTAAATGTATCTCTACATTCATTTAATACATTTTCATCCTCATCACAAAGTTTATTGATTCTAGCATACATATCAGCCATTTTATCAATAGGATTTACAGAAAAATCATACTCATTTCCCCATCTTTTATATCCTTCAATTAACTTTGCAAATTGAGTTCCATAATCCCCTAGATGATTAATACTGAAAGTATCAAAGCCCAAAAATTTATAAATATTATATATAGAATTACCAATAATAGTGTTTTTCAAATGTCCAATATGAAAAGGCTTTGCAATATTAGGAGAAGAAAATTCAACTACAATTTTCTTTCCATTTCCCATATTAGATTGTCCATAATTTTCTTTTTGCATATTAAACTTATCAGCAGTTTCTTTTACAATTTCACTTTTAGAAATATAAAAATTCAAAAATCCATTAACTGAATCAATCTTTTCAAACATCTCATCATTGTTTGAAAGTATTGCATTTTTAATATCTTCAGCTATTATTTGAGGAGCCTTTTTTAGCTCTTTTGCAA
>JBPOHA010000052.1:0-2566 GCA_052036095.1 Bacillota bacterium | reverse complement strand
TAATGTAAAAAGCGTAATTTTTCTTGTAATAGATAAATCATCATAATTACATTTTTGTATTGCTTTTTTAAATTCATCTATTTGACAAATTTGCTTTAATGTTTTCATTTTTTCCTTGTTTTCAGAATTAAAGCAATAATTTACCGCGATAATTAATACATGATATGCAACAAAATTATAATATTTTTTAACTATATTTTTATTATTAGCATAATTTTTACTAATATAGCTTTTTATTTTTTCCATTGCAAGTAAATATTTATTAGCATAGTTTTTATCAAATTTTTTTACAACAGATTGATTATTTATTCTATAATTATACAATGTCTTTCCAATAAAGACTGCTTTATCTACATTTTTTACTAATTCAATGTTAAATAGAGCATCTTCACCTACTGCTATACTTTTTTCAAATCTAATAGATTTTATAATATCTTTTTTTATTAATTTCATATGACAAAAACCATATCCATTTTGCACATTAAGTAATTTTGATAATAATTCTTTTTTATCTAATTCTAAAACTTCTTTGGTATCATTTATTTTTTCAATGTTATCATGATAAATTCTATTATAAGCACAAATAATATAACTTGACCTTTTATTGTAAGCTGCATTTAACATATCCTGACAATAATCTTCTTCTATCCAGTCGTCAGAATCAACAAATACAATCCATTCACCATTTGCAATATTTAACCCTATATTTCTTGCTTCACTTACTCCTTTATTATCTCCATAAAAAGTCTTTATTCTACTATCATTTTTTGCATATCTCTCGCATATCTTTCTACTATTATCAGTAGATCCATCATCAATTAAAATTATTTCAATGTTTTTATAAGATTGATTAACTATACTTTCAATGCATTTGGGTAAATATTTTTTAGTATTATATATTGGAACTATTATAGAAATCAAATCATTTTGTTCCATTTTTCCTCCTAAAAACTTTTATTATATTTTTTTCCAGTAAATTTTGAAATTAAAAATGAAAAGACTTTTTTAATCCAATTTATATTTTGCATATCAATTACTTTTATTTCTTTATAATTAATATGATTTTTGTTTATCCATACATCGAGAAGTAACTCAGATATTCTTCCATAAAATCTAGCATGAAATTTATCATATTCTTTAATATCAACTTTTTTTTCAAGTTCTCCTAAAATATTAAAAAGCCAAGTACAATATTGGTTTAAATAGTCTTTTTTCATTATAAACATATTAAACATATGAGCAGAAGTTCTCTTTTTAAGATTGTTAAATTCAGTTAAGTATTCTGGATATTTTTCTTCTATTATTTCTCTAGTAATATTAAGTGGTTCTATATACATAGTATGTTTATAATGTGAATATAAATTTTCAATATAGTATTTTCTTTTTTTAGGTAATATTACGTCTGTATCTTTTAAAATTTTGCTTGCTTGTTCACAAGTTAATATTACATTAAATTTTTTATTTTCGCTACTAGGAATTATCTTATGAACTGTAAAATGTCTTCTATAATGTGCTATCCCAATGTAATCATTTTTTAAATTTTTCCATGCCCAATATAAACCTGTTAATTCGCAATAATTAGGATTTTTATTTGAAATATTATCCCCTACATTATCTTTTTTAAATCCTATATCTTCTTTTTTTTCAGAACCAACTTGCAATGGTATATACATATTATCTGTGGGCATCTTATATTTTTTATGAGTTGCTATTATTATTTTTACATCCTTCATTTTGTAATAATCCTTTCATTATAATGCTCCTTCTTTTCTAAATATTTTTTCAAATGTTTTAATTATAATTTTTAAATCCAAAATTATTCCTCTATGATCTATATAATATGTATCTAGATAATTTCTCTCTTCAAATTTTCTGTTGCTTCTTCCATTTACTTGCCAGTATCCAGTTATTCCTGGTTTTGCTAAAATTATTTTTTTATAATAATTTCCCATATCTCTTTTTTCTCTAATAAGATATGGTCTTGGTCCTACTAAACTCATATTTCCTAATAATACATTAATAAATTGTGGAAATTCATCTAAACTAGTCTTTCTTAAAAATTTTCCTACCTTAGTTATTCTAGGATCATTTTTTAGTTTCTTATATTTTTTATATTCTTCTAATGCATCTTCATTTTTTTCAAGGTAACTCATTAACTTTTCATCTGCATTTATGCACATTGTTCTATATTTAAACATTCTAAATGTTCTTCCGTTTTTTCCTATACGTAATTGTTCATAGAATATTGGACCATCATGTTCTTTTTTTATAATCCTATTGATTATTACCATAAGTGTAATTGGAATTAATAATATAGTACCTACTAATCCTGCAACTATGTCAAATATTCTTTTTATGGTCTTATACATTATAAGCAAAATAGCATGATTATTAATGCTGTCTTCTTTTTGGACATGCTTTTTGCTTTTTACTTGATTTTTTCTATGATTTTTAATTTCAATATATTCGTCTTTGTCTTCTAATGCAATTTCATCAGTTTTAATCAATGTATTCACCCCTTTATTTAAAATTTATTATAATATTAAGTTTTCTATTTTTATCATTT
>JBPOHA010000032.1:0-53748 GCA_052036095.1 Bacillota bacterium | reverse complement strand
TTAATTTATTTTATTTCTATTTTTAATTTATTTTATTTCTATTTTTAATTTATTTTATTTCTATTTTTAATTTATTTTATTTCTATTTTTAATTTATTCTTATTTTTCTAATCAATATGTTTATTTTAATTATTGCAAGCTATTTCTATTAAATAGTTCAAAATTCACATCTTAATTATTTTTTATAATTTCTACCCTATAATCTATAAATAATCCTGACTCAATTACTCCTGGAATTTGTTTTATTTTCTTTTCAAGGCTTGCATCAATATTATCAAATCTAGTATCCAAAATAGAATTATCATTTTCAGTTAAACCTCTAAAAGTAATCTCAGTAGCCCCAATTTTTTCAAGCTCAGCAGCCACATAATTTAGTGCTGAAGGAAATACTTCAACTGGAACTGGATTTTTTTCTCCTAGTTTTTTTACAATTTTTGTGTCATCAACTAAAATATATGTGATTGGAGAACTAACAATATTAAGTTTTTCCTTAAACATTGCCGCACCTTTACCTTTAATAAGCCAATTGTTGTTATCAACTTCGTCTGCACCATCAAAAGCCCAATCTAATTTATTTTCAAGCAAATTTCCAATTTTAATATTATATTTTTTGCATACATCTTCAATTATTTTTGAAGTTGGTACAGCTATTATATTCAAATTTTCAGCTTGTACTTTTTTACCAATTTCATTTGCTGCAATATATGAAGTTGTACCAGATCCAAATCCAATATTTTGTCCATCTTTTACCTTGTCAATAATTCTCATTGCAAGTTTCAATTTTTCCTCTTTATTTGTTATTTCATCAATATTCATAATTCTAATTCCTATCACAATTAATTTAAAATTCTTCGTTTATATTTTACCGTTTTTACCGCATTTTGTAAAGCATTTTAGCAAATATTGTTGAAGAAAATAAATATACTTTTTTCATGTTTTGTGCAAAAAATATGAAATCATAATTTATAATTACAATTTCATATTTTAACATTATTTAATTTTATATAAAACGTTTTCCTTTGTTGCGCTTGCTATGTTTTTTATCTTTATTATTATCATCAATATAATAATTATCTGAATATTTTTCATTTTCAGTATTACAATTATTTTCATCGTTTTCATTTTTTAAAGATATATTTTTTTTATTTTCTTTAGTATCTTGATTTTCTTTAAGATTTTCAGGTTCGTCAAAGTCTTCATTTTTTTCTAAATCTTTTACTTTTTTAATTCCTTCATCTATTTTAGATTTATCTTCTTCTATATTTTCACTTTCTTCTTTATCAGTGTCTGAATTATTGTCTGCTGAATTTTCAGTATCAACTTTGTAAGTTGGTTCTCCATTTACAAAGTCTAATTTGCTCTTATATTCATCATCCTCTTCATTATTTGAATCATTATTAGCAAATTCTTTATTTTTATAATTATTTTCTTCATCTGATGTTTCTTTTGCTTTTTTCTGTTTCTTATTTACAATTAATAGAATAATTAGAATTAATATTAATAGTCCAATAACTCCAGCTCCAACATAAATAGCTATTTTATAATCAAACTTGAAGCCATTTTCTGTTTCTGGCTCAGTTGACACTTGCACTACATCTTTTTCTTTGTTTGCAGTAATCGTATATACTGATTTTACAGTAGAATCATCTTTAGCTGTTAATGTAATAGTTGCCTTATTTACGCCACTAGTTAAATTTTTGGTTCCACTTATCTCAACCAAAATATTATCATTATCCACATTGGCAGTTATATCTAATTTATCAATATCTTTTTCCAAATTGCAAGTATAATCAAAAGTTTCTGCATCAAATGCTTTGTTTAGTTCAACCTTAGCAATTTGTCCAACAGTATTAATTTTATTTACTTCTAATGCTTTCAATCTTAAATCAGATTGAGTCAATTTTTTAGGTTTAATAACTTTTACTTTATATGTAGTCTCTGTTCCATCTTCTGCTGTTACATTTATATCAAAATTATTTTCACCATCACTTAAATCTTTATCTCCAGTACCATTAACTGTTGCTTTGCTGTTTTCTGCTTTAGCTCCGATTGTTATCGAATTGATAGATGTAGCATTTTCTTCATTACTTAAATCAACTGTGTATTCTTTAGTGCTTCTATTAAATTCTGGATCAAGATTTCCTTTGCTTACAGTTAATGATTTTAAACTATTATTGCTTGATTTAGTAGTTTTATCACTAGTTTTTGTTGTTGTTGTTTTGGTTTCTGTTGGTGTTACTACTTTTGCATCAGTTTCACTGCTGTTGTTTGTTGTATTATTAGTAGTTGGGGTTGGAGTTGCCTCTTTTACAGTTATATTTTTTGAAGTAAATGATTTTATTGTACTTCCATCATTAGCTTCTGTTATACTTCCGGAAAGTGTAACATTAAGTGTTCCTGTAGAAGTAGGTGTATAGGAACCTGAAAAATTTATTGATTTATTTGCTTGATAATTTTCAAGTTCACTACTATTTGCTATTTTTTCTCCATTTACAGCTAATGTGAGGTTCCATTGTACAGCAGAGCCAGTAACTGATATAGTTACAGTTTTGTTGACTTCTATTGAACTACTACATGAAATTGCTGCGCTAGCAGCATTTGAAATTGGCTTACTAATAATTAATAATGAACTTGAAATCATTATAATTAATAAAACTTGAAATATATTTTTTGCAGTTTTTTCCATTTTAACTTTCCTTTCATTTTATAATATTTCAATTATTATAAATATAATAAATTTACAAAATCTATTTTCGTTTTATAAACTTTTAAAATTGTTATGTAATATAATAATCTTTTCTCGTTTATATAATTTTTTAACTATTTTTAATTTAACGATATAGTCGATACTCCCATTACTTTTTTCTTTAATAAAAATGTATCTCCAGTATTTATATCTCCATCGCCATTTATATCTGCCGAAGATTTAAATGATGATTGATTTAACTGTTTTACATTCATTACTACTTGTTTTAATAGAAATGTATCCCCAGTATTCACATCTCCATCTCCATTTACATCACCTTTTTTTATAGCTGTAAATTCTGTTCCATTTACTTTTATTTTATATCCTGTTCCAATTTGGCCAGAAGTAACTACTGTTCCATCTGCTTTTGTTACAGATATATTATCACCATAAGAAGTTTTTAAGTTAGAAACTTCCGCATTAGGTTCCATAGTTATTGTTTTAGCTGTATCATCTTTTTTACTATTTGTTTCATCTGCTGAATTTAACGTTTTACCTGCTGGTGCATTTCCATTAGAATCTTTTATATAATCTCTAGCAACGTAACCAGTAGCACCATCTGGAGTTGTTATCTTATCCCAGTAATGTCCATTTACTTCAGCTGTTGCAATATCTGTTCTTGTAACATACGTTCCATTTCCTAGCCAACGAATTAAATCTCCATTTGGTTCAGCTCTTAATGCTAATCCACCTTCTGCTGATATTATATAAATTTCTGTTGAACTACTTGTTTTTGCTAAATAGTAGCTTGCTATAAATCCTTGTCTACCATCTGAAAGTTTTACTCTATCCCATATTATTCCACCATAATTATATCTTCCAGAATTATCTATTCTCGTTACAATTTGCCCTTGTGATAGTGTTGTAATTACTGCTTCATCTGTTCCAGGTCCAGCTCTTAAATTAACTTGATCTCCAGTTAGCATAACCGTTTCACTGCAATTTGTTACATCGTCTACTTCTTCCCAAGCGTCTGTATTAAAGTATATATATCCCTTTGTACCATTTGTTAATATTATTCTGTGCCATCCATCACTGTATCTTTCGTCTGAAAGAACTATTGTATTAGAATCTGCTATTTTCCCTATTTCTGATGAATTTGTAGTTTTTGCAGATCTTATACTCCAATCACTGTGTCCTGATTTTAATTTAATATTTTTAGCACCAATTTCTACATTAGCATTTGGTGATTCAGATATACTTGTTGGCATATTGTAAAAGACTGGAATAACAAATGTTAAAGATTGGTTTAATAAATCTGTATCTTTAATTTTGTTATACATTGTTATAGCTTCTGAAGTTGGAGCTTGAATATTTTGCATATACTGGTGTGAATATATTCCTTTATATGATTCAACATCAAATTTTTGTAAATATAATGTATCTTGTTTCCAATTTATGTAACTTGATAATAAGAAATTTATTCCACCCTTTAAGCTACTTTCAACAGATGTCCAACCATTTTCTTTTGCTTTTGCAAGTGCATTTGCGATAATTGTTGCTGTTCCATTTCCACTAGCTCCAATGTTAAATAAATTATAATAATAATTTCCTTCTAATTCCATTTTCCAAGTAGCTCCACCTTTACTACCTTGTTCTTGAAGGAGTCTTGCTACTATATAATATGGATTTGTATTTGTTTCTTTGCAAACTTTATTAATTATTTTAGCATTTTCCATGCTTGATAAAAATGTACCATTTAGTGCATTGTATATATTTTCATCAGTAGTTGACACATATCCTATTTGTAAAAATTGTAATATATATGGAGAATCATCATTTAACCAATTACGAGCATCCATATAATATTTGATAGCATCTTCTGATGCATGATACCATGAGCCATTATCATATGAGTGAGTTCCACAAATTGGGCAAATCCAACTTCCTCTTTCACCTTGAATTAATGACAATGGACTTCCCCAATGTCCTGCATATTCTGCAGTAATTACTTGATTCCAATCGAGTCCAGTTTCCATTATTACAAAATTCCAACTTGGATGTGCTTTTTTTAATGCATCGATTTTTTCTTTAAATCCTGGATATACAGTATCATCTAGATTAGTGTTATTATATGTATATCTGTTAGAATCAGCTTTTACAATACTTATTCCATTCATTATATCAATAAAATAAAAAGACATTATAAAAATTAAAATTAATGCTATTATTTTCTTATGTAAATTAATAATTTTTTTCAACTTTTTTTCCTCCGCTTTATAGAAAATCATTTAAATTGTTACATTATTTTATAACATATAATTACCATTTTATCGTTCATATAATTTATAATTTGCTAACTTTTTTAATATAATATGAGATTTTAAAGCTATAATATATATGTCATTAATTAGCACTTTTGGTACTTATCTATTTTTTCTTACATTTTTCGACTTTTAACATTATAATTTTATCATTCTGTCTTTTATTAGTCAAGCAAATAATGAAAACGTAACATATTTGAAATATAGTACCCACTCTAGATTTCTAAATGTTAATATCATAATATTTTAACTATAATTATATCTTCAAATTTGATAATAAAAAGATATGGTAATTTAAAAAATTACCATATCTTTTTATATATTTTAATATAAATACTTATTAATCAATTAATTGTTATAATTAGATTTTTTTTATATCATTAATACATTTTTCGCAAACATTTTTGCCTTTATATTCGACAACATTTTTTGAGCTTCCACAAAATACACAATCAGGTTCGTATTTTCTAACCATAATTGCAGTACCTTCTACGTGAATCTCTAATGGATCTTTTACAGAAATTTTTAATTTGTTTCTTATTTCCATTGGAATTACTATTCTTCCTAAACTGTCTATATTTCTAACAACCCCAGTAGCTTTCATATTGATACCTCCTATTTACTTATTTTGCCATATTATATCATATATTTTTTTCCAAATCAAGGAAAATGGAAAAATTTGTCGATTTTGTTATAACTAATATTTTTTCTTAATGTTTTGTTAATAAAAAAAATATTGGCATAGTAATCCTTACTAGATATACTATAATTTTAGAGTTGGAGTTCTAAAATTACATGGAAGAGATTGAAGAGCAGTTTAACTGTTTATTTCAAATTCTTTTATTTATTTGTTTACCTAGTAAGGATTGCTATGCCAATATTTTTAAATAACTTATTATTATATTTAGAAATTACATATACTATTCTTCTACCTTATATAATATTTTATTATTATATTTTTGCTAGCTTATATGTTATATTTATTAATAACTTGAACTACCATAATATTGTTGCATCATATATGAATAATAATCAAATGGAGTTACTGTTGTTGGTTTACCATAGTCTACACCATAAGTTTCTACAGAAATTGATGTAATAACTGGTGGATTAATAGGTTTGTTAGCGGTTTTGGTTGTATCACTTGTATCAGTAGTTTCTACTTCTAGTGCTGATATTTTATCAACTATATCCATTCCACTTGTTACTTCTCCAAATGCTGCATAAGATCCGTCTAAACTTGTAGTATCTTTAGTCATTATAAAGAATTGGCATGAACCTGAATCATATCCTTTTTTTGTTAGACTTGAGCTATAGCTACTGTAGTCTGATCTTGCCATAGAAATTACTCCCCTTTTATGCCTTAGAGTGTTTTGATTAAATCCATTTAATATAAATTCTCCTTCTATTGCATACGCATCTGTGCTTTCTTCTCCTAAATTAGATAATTTTGCACTTCCGCTTCCATCTCCATTAGGGTCTCCACCTTGTATCATAAAATCTTCTATAACTCTGTGAAATGTAAGTCCATTATAAAATCCATTATTTGCTAATGTTATAAAATTAGCTACAGTATTAGGTGCATATTCAGGATATAATACTGCTGTTATCGTTCCATAGTCTTTTATTTCAATAGTTGCAACTGGATCCTGTACAGTAAAATTTTGTTTTTTAATTATTGTATTCATTACATATCCAATTAATCCTAATACAATTACAATTACAATTGCTGTTGCTATAAAAGCTATTTTAGGTCCAGCATGTGTTTTTGCTTTATTAGCTTTAGCTTCTATTTTAGCAGCTTTTTTTGCATTTTTTGCTGCCTTCTTATCTATTATTTTTTCTTCTTTAGTTTTTACCTTTTCTGCTTTCAATTTCTCTTTGCTTACTTTTTCTTCGATTTCTTTTTCATTTGCAGATTCTACTATTTTTGTTTTAGCTTCTACATCTTTATTCTTAACTTTTTTTAAATTTTCTTTTCTCATCTTGTCATATAATCCTTGCTATACAAATTTGGGTTTTAAGTAATTCCCATAAACCTTTTTAATCTTTTTATATTTAGTCAACATTTAATATTATTAATTTTATATCTTTTATTGAATTTCATCTTTATTAAAATAATTTATTAATATTTAGAGCATATCATTAAAAACAAATTGTTCTTGCATTCTTTTAAGAGTTTGCACTATCGTTTTCGCTCTTACTGCTCCAACACCATCAACATCATTAAGTTTTTCAATATCTGCTGATAATAATTTTTGAAATGATTTAAATTTTTTTACAACATTATCTACTACACTTGCTGGCATTCTTGGAACCTTGCTTAGAATTCTATATCCTCTTGTATATACTGCTACTTCATCATAATCGTCTGTTTCTTTTATTTCTAGTATCTTAGCTATATTGCTGTCTTTCATTAAGTCATCATGTGAAAGACTCCTAATCTTATTGAATGCATCTTCTGGCTCTCTTTTTGTTACATAATCTTTTATTAATAATAATTCTTCTTGTTCTATTCCTGCTGTTAATTCGTCTAATTGCATTTGAATTAATCTTCCATCAACTCCTAATTCATAAATTGATTTTTGTACTTCATCTGCAATTTTCATTAGCATTTCTATTCTTTGTATTGTCTCTATTACTATTTTTAGTGTTGAAATATCATTAAATTCATATTCATCTAATGTTGTGATTTTGTTATCTACAACTTTCTTATATTTTTCAACAGTTTGAAGTGCTTGATTTGCTTTTGCTGCAACTCTTGATGTATCTTCAAGTACATAGCTTTTATCACTTTGATATATAGTTATAATGCTTCTTCTTTGTGATATACTTATTACTATGTTTCCAGTTTGTTTTGCTGTGCGCTCTGCTGTTCTATGTCTTGTCCCTGTTTCTGAAGATTGTATACTTGAATTTGGTGTTAATTGTGCATTTGCAATAATTATTTTTTTCAAATCTGCACTTAATATTATTGATCCATCCATTTTTGCAAGCTCATATAATCTTGCTGGAGTATAGTCTACATTGATATTGAATCCCCCATCAACTATATCTAATACTTCTTTGTTATCTCCTATAACAATTAGCGCACCTGTTCTTGCTTTTAAAATATTATCTAGTCCTTCTCTTATCAATGTTCCAGGTGCTATCATTTTTAAAATATCAATTACTTCCATCTTTTCTCCTGATACTTATTTCTAGATTTTCCAGCTTTTGCATAATTTAAACTAGCTATCTAAGTCCAATAGCTTTTAATGCATCATTAATATTTCTAACCCCTATTATATCTAATTTATATGTATTTTTCAATAGTTTTTTGTTATTTTGTGGAATTATAACTTTTTTAATTCCTAGTCTTTCAACTTCTTTTAGCCTTTTATCTATTAAGTTTACTGCTCTAATTTCTCCTGTTAGTCCTACTTCTCCAATTATTGCAGTATCTTTTGGTATATATAAGTTTTTAAAACTTGATGCTATTACAAGGGCTATTCCTAAATCTATTGCTGGCTCTTGCAATTTCATTCCACTTACAACATTTAAGTAAACATCTTGATTTCCAAGCATTATATGTCCACATTTTTCTAATACTGCTATTAGTAATGCAACTCTATTAAAATCTACACCATTTGCAGTTCTTTTTGGCAAACCATAAACACTTGGAGTTGTTAGTGCTTGTAATTCCACTAGCAAAGGTCTTGTACCTTCTATGCTACATACTATTGCAGATCCTGGAAGTTCTTCATTATTTTCCGAAATTAATATTGATGAAGGATTAGTAACTTCACACATTCCTTCATTTTGCATTTCAAACATTCCGACTTCATTAGTAGAACCAAATCTATTTTTTACACTTCTTAAAATTCTATATGAGAAAAATCTTTCTCCTTCAAGATATAATACTGTATCTACCATGTGTTCTAATACCCTTGGCCCTGCTATATTACCATCTTTTGTAACATGACCAATAATTATAGTTGTTATCTGGTTTTGCTTGCAACATCTCATTAGTCTAGCAGTTATTTCTCTTACTTGGCTAACTGTTCCTGGTGCTGATGTAAGTTCTGGAGAATACATAGTTTGAATTGAATCTATTACTACCATTTTAGGATTCATATTTATAATTTCTTGTTCAATGCAGTTTATATCTGTTTCTCCTAAAAACATAATATTATCATTTTTTATTTCAAGTCTATCAGCTCTCAATTTTACTTGTTCAGCTGACTCTTCTCCTGATATATATAATACTTTTCCATCATTGGCAATTTTGTCGCACAACTGCAATACTAAAGTAGATTTTCCAATACCAGGTTCACCACCTAAAAGTACCAAAGAACCTTTAACTAATCCTCCACCAAGAGTTCTATTAAGTTCATCATATCCAGTATCAATTCTTATAGACTCTTTACCTTCTATATTGTTTAAATTCATAGGTTTAGCCGCTTCTTTAGTTTTACCATTTGATGTAACTGATGGTTGAATAGTTTCTTCATAAAAAGTATTCCAAGCGCCACAAGAAGGGCACTTTCCTAGCCATTTAGGAGACTCATATCCACAATCACTACACACAAAAACACTTTTAGCCTTTGCCATCTAACATTCCTTTCCAATCGGTATATCATTTATATTTATATTTCTATTTCTATAATATTTTATATTAAAAATTCTTAATTGTACTTAAACTACATATCAATCATTAATCAATAAGCATTCCTATAAACATTGCATGAGACCAGCCAAGTCCAATAACCCATCTTTCTTTAAAATCGCTACTAGTTTGCTCAGCAAGAAATCCATTATCAGTTGCACTATTTACAATAAACTTCATGCAATTTTCCACTTCTTTTTTATTTCCAATTTTTTTATAATACATTGCCATCCAAGCTGTTGATATTATCCAAGGATTATTCCCACCAATATAAGTATCCCCTTGAAATCTTAGGTAACCTCCTGAATATGTTCTTAAAGTCATATTTATTTGTTCAATTGTATTAGTTATTATTTTTTCTTCTGGATCAAATATTTCAAATGGAATAACTGCTCCTAAAATACTTATATCTGTAAGTCTATCTGTTGTATTCCTTACTAATACTTTTTTTTGCTTGTCTACAAGATTTTCTAATATATATTTTCTAATTTCTCTTTTGTAACTTTCATATCTCGCTTTTGCTAAAATAATATCATCCTGTTTTAATCTATTATTCTCAAACATTTCAGATATCTCACTATAAATATTTACCATTGCGTCAAAAGCACCATATATAGATGATAATGAATATATATTAACTCCTTCATTCATTTCCCAAAGGTCATAACTTGGATGCTTATATATTTCATCTCTATCTTTATATTTGTAGTCTTTTTCTAATTGTTTGCGTACAACATCATCTGGCTTTGAATCTATATTCAATACATAGCATAAATATTTTTCAATAAAATTAGTTGCTCTTTCTAACATTCTTAAATTATCTTTTAAGAATTTTTTATCTTTCTTTCCTGTACGTTTTTCCATTGTTTTGTAGTGTTTATATGCTCCCCATACTGATATTGCAGTTTCATCTATCTGATATCCCCAGCATGGTGCAAGTCTTTCATCTGTATAGAATCTTTGTTCCCACATTCCATTTTTTGATTGTGTATCTGTTAAAAATTTTTCATAAAATTTCTTTGTGACATCACCAAAATTTAAATGATCTAAATTTGAGTATATCATTACAGCATCTCTTGGCCAGCAGTATGAATATCTACCTGATTGGTCTCTTTCTTCATCTACCTCAAGTGTTGCAGCTATTCCTCCTGTTTTTTCATTTATTAACAATGGCATAAATAATATCGTTCTTTTATAAATATTAATCAGTTTATTTTTATATTCTGTACCATCTTTCTTTAATTTTAAAGTATCATGTTCTTCAAGATAATCTTCCCAATATTTTTGTATTTTTTCTATTTCTTTATCAGTGTTTAGTTTTCTTAATTTTGTTATTTCACCTTCAGCTTCGTTCATATTACCATCATCATATTTCATATACATTAATAATGTGAATTCTACTGATTCTCCTGGCTTTATTGTTTCTAAATCATAGCTTATTGCTGAATCTGGACTCATTCCAACATAATCTTTATCATATATTGTGCCTGATGATATATTTCTTTCGCAATTGTTAAGTTGATGGCTTAATAATTTTTTCTTAGCCAAAATTACACATGTAAAATTGTGACTATATTGAATTAATGCATCATTTGTAATCATTCCACCAGCCATATTGTTAAATGAAGATATTACCCTTGAATGTACTAATAAATTAATATTAAAATCAATAGTGTTTTCATTTGTAAAAGTATATTTTTTTATAAGTACATCTTGATTAATCATTACTGCATCAACTTGTTTTGTTTTTAAGTTAAAATATGTATTATCTATTTCTGTTACAAGCACATTGCTATTTTCTTCATAATATTGTTTGTATTTATTGTTTATATCATTATGCAAATAAATTATATTTGAATCATTTAATTTTATTCCAACATGAAAATACTCTGAATATTGTCGGTAATCAGGTGATGGATAATATAATCTTAATAATTCTCCGTATTTGCTATAACTTGCTGTTATATTTTTATTTCCTATAAATGCATCATTGTAATATTTCTTCATCATTTGTTTATTTCTCCTTGTGAATATATATTTTTCATTTTATATTATTGCCTTTCTTAAGTTTAAATTCTTTATCTGAATATGTATTACTCCTTGTTCATAATTTGTACTATCTGTTTCCTTAAGTCGCTTATTCTATTATTTAACTTGGCCATATCATCATCTGACCCACTTGATAAACGTATATTATCTTTTATCATATGTTTCATATCTTCAATTTCATTTTCCAATGATTGCATTTTATCTAGTAAATCAAGTCTATTTAATTGTTTTATAGCTGGATTTACATATTTTTCTTTCATTTGAAGTGAATCGTCAAGAGTAAATTGTTCACCATAATTTGGTATTGTTACTCCTATAGATGTATTTTCTAATATTTTCCCTTTTAAAGTTTCTTGTGCATTTGGCTCTCCATGAACTAAAAATATATGATTTGGCAATTTGGTAGTAAATGAATATATAAAACTTAATAAGCCTTCTTGGTCAGCATGTCCTGAAAATCCTTCTATGTACTCAACTCTCGCTTTAACCGCAAATTCTTCCCCTAAAATTTTTACTTCTTTTGCGCCATCTACTATTCTTCTGCCTAATGTTCCAGGTGCTTGATATCCAACAAATAAAATTGTACTTGCTGGATTCCATATATGATGTTTCAAATGATGTTTTATTCTTCCAACATCACACATTCCACTTGCTGAAATTATTATACAAGGTTCATTTGAAGTATTTAGTGCCTTAGAGTCATCAACTGTTTGAGTAAATTTTAATCCTGGAAATTCTAGAGGGTTATCTCCTCTTTTCATAAATTCTCGTATTTCATCTGAAAATAAATTCATATTTTTCTTAAATACTTCTGTTGCAGATACTGCAAGAGGGCTATCAACATATACTGGAACTTTCATAAGTGTTTCATATTCTCTTTGAAATTTTTCATCATCTTTGTGTTGATCTTTTATTTTATTTATTTCATATAATATTTCTTGAGTTCTGCCTACAGCAAATGATGGAATTACAACTGTTCCACCATTATCAATTGTTTCTGATACTACATCAAGAAACATTGAAGCTTTGTCATCATTTCTTACATGAAGTCTATCTCCATAAGTTGATTCCATTATTAAATAATCTGCGCTGTCAATCATTGTTGGACTACTTAATAAAGGAATATCATTATTTCCAATATCTCCACTAAAAACTATTTTTTCTTGCTTTCCATTTTCAGTTATCCAAACTTCAATCATGCTTGAGCCTAGCATATGCCCAGCATCATTAAATCTTACAGATATTTCTGGAGTAATATCTATAATTGTATCGTATTCTACTGGATTAAATATTTCCATACAATCTAGTGCATCTTTTGCAGTATAAAGTGGTTCTGATAATTGAGTTTTTCCTGCTCTTTTGCGTTTTTTATTTTTTATGTCATTTTCAACTTCTTGTATATGTCCACTATCTGGAAGCATTATATTACACAAATCACAAGTCGCTTTTGTTGCATATATTGGATTTCTATATCCATCTTTATATAGTTTTGGTATCCTTCCTGAGTGATCAATATGAGCATGCGTTAATAACATAAAATCTATTGTAGTTACATCATAATCAAATGGAACATCATTCATTAGCTCTTCTTCCATGCTCCCTTGATGTAGACCACAATCTACTAAAAATCTTTTTCCAGCACCTTCTACTAAATAATTAGATCCTGTTACAGCTTTTGTAGCTCCTAAAAACGTTATATTCATTTTTATTTTTCCCTTGTAAAATATATTTAAGTTTTTTCAAGGATACTCATAAACCTTTTAAATCTTGTGTTCTAATATTTTGTATTGCAAATTATTGCATCTTTTTTACTTTATATTGTAATCAAAAATTGAAATTTTCATAATATTAAATTCTCGCAAAAATTTTTGTTTTTTTAGTTCTTCTAATTTCAATATCACTTCCTTCAGGAGTCGTAGCTATATATGTCCTATCATGTACTTCTCCATCATATAGTTCAACACATATCCCTTCTTTTGCTGTTGAAAGTTGTATATATAAACCTTCTAATGACACTACTTGAGAATCAAATATTCCTTTTAAAATTCTATAATCTAATTCATTATTATTTGAAATTGGATTTATAACTCCTAATTCGATTGCCTTTGGAATTAATTTTTCTTCTATATCATTTAACCTCATTTTGCAATTCGGCAAGAAATTTAAATATCTAGTTTCATATATTAAATTCAATATTGTCTTTCTATCATTTGACATATCAATTTTAGTTTCAAAACATTTCAAAAACTCTTTTTCTAATTTTGAAATATCAGTTTTTTCTTCAATTAATTTTATTTTTACTAATAATTCCTCTTTTATCTTTGTAAACTCTGTTGGATTCTGCATTCTATTAAATTCAGCTAACTCACTAATCAAACTTTTTCTTTTTTCTTCAACTATTTCTTCATAATTGCTTACACTAAATATTTTATTTTCATTTGTCAATTTGCTATTTAATTCAATATACTCGTTTTTTAGTTCTTGTGGATTATTTAGAATTTCATCTATATGTTTTATCTCTGATAAGTCTTCTTTTTTCTTTCTTGTAATTTCTTCTTGATATAAAACCTGATTTCGCATTTTTTGTAACTTTGCTTTATATATTGATAATTCATTTAATAATTTTTCATTTTCTTCAACATCATAAGTACGATAAAATTCTATTGAAACCTTCTTAATTTCTTCATATAAACTTTCTGGAATGTTATTTTTTAAACTTCTAATATCTGTAATTGATTCAACAAAACTATATCCAAGAAGGAAAACTAAAAAATTATATATTATGTTGCATTGCGTATTTTCTATCTCTTTTTCAACTATCGACCATGACCACCCATTAAAATCTCTTATTACTTCTGAAGTAGATATACATTTTCCAATATTAATAGCTGTCAAAATAGCTTTTTCCTCTAAAGTCATATCACCTTTTATTTTATTAATAATTCCAGCTTTTGTTATTCCATATAATAATGTTTTTTCATTTGGAAAAGATATAACTTTTTGTCCTTTTTCATATTCATTTTCTTCCGGAATAATTTTACATCTTTTTTCCTTTAGTTCTTTTGCTAAGTCAGAATTAGGTTCTGCTATTATAATTTCTTTACAATATTTTTTTACATTTTCTACTATTTCTTGTGCCAACTCAGCTTGAGTTGGTACTTCTCTTTTCACTATTGAATAATTTACAAATCCATCTTCTGCTTTATAAAGCATACTAAGTAAAAGATTTTCGATTTCTTCTCCAAATCCTTTTATTTCAATTATATTAGCTAATTCATCTTTATAATCTACAGCTCCTAATATTTTATTTTTCAATTTAATTCTCCTTAACATTTTGTCTTTTCTTTTTCATAAGTTAATCAATTAAAGTTTATTCATATTAAAAGCTTCTATAAAAATTCCTATATATTTTTATATATTTTGCTTTTAAATTTTCATTTATTATTAAATTTTATTATTTAATTGCTATTTTAAAATTCTTTTGAGTTATTTCCACTTGTCTGGTTTTCATTGCTATCGGAATTTGTAGTTGATGTTGGCGTCATTTTCAATTCTTGCCATCTTTCTTTTGACATTAATACTTCTCTCGGCTTGCTACCTTGATATCCAGAAATAATACCTCTTTCTTCCATTTGATCTATTATTCTTCCTGCACGTGCATATCCAACTTTAAATCTTCTTTGTATATATGATGTTGATGCTTGTCCAGATTCTACTACCATATCTATTGCTTCATTTAATAATGAATCTGTATCATCATCTTCATCTTCTCCAGTTGCCTTTGGATCTGGCTTATCAGAGTTTTCAATTTTTTCTATAATATCTTCATCATATTGACTTTCTCCATCTTTCTTGATAAATTTTACTATATTTTCAACTTCTTTATCTGATATAAATGCACCTTGAATTCTGGTAGGCTTTGGAGCTCCTGTTGGGAAGAAAAGCATATCTCCTTTTCCTAATAATTTCTCTGCTCCTGCTCCATCTAATATTGTTCTTGAATCAACTTGTGAAGAAACTGCAAATGCTATTCTTGATGGAATATTAGCTTTTATAATACCTGTAATTACATCAACTGAAGGTCTTTGTGTAGCTATTACTAAATGCATCCCAGCTGCTCTTGCCATTTGTGCTAATCTACAAATTGCATCTTCTACTTCTTTTGCTGCAACCATCATTAAATCTGCAAGCTCATCTATAATTATTACTATTTGTGGTAATTTTGGACTACATTCTTTTTCAGCAACTTCATTGTAGCCTTTTATATCTCTTACATTTTTGCTAGCAAATAAGCTATATCTATTTACCATTTCCTGTACTGCCCATTGTAAAGCTCCCGCTGCTTTTTTTGGATCAGTTACAACTGGAATTAATAAATGTGGAATTCCATTATAAACAGAAAGTTCAACTACTTTTGGATCTACCATTAATAACTTTACTTCACTTGGTTTAGCCTTGTAAATTATACTTGTTACCAAAGTATTTATGCATACTGATTTTCCAGATCCAGTCGCACCAGCTATAAGTAAATGTGGCATTTTTCCAATATCACTTACAATTATTTCACCTGCTACATCTTTTCCTAATGCAAATGCTAATTTAGATTTGCTATCTTCAAAAGAAGAGGATTCTATAACATCTCTTAAAGCTACTACTGATTTATTTTTATTTGGTACTTCAATTCCTACTGTATGTTTACCTGGAATTGGAGCTTCAATTCTTATAGTTTCTGCCTCTAAGCTAAGAGCTATATCATCTGCAAGATTAGCAATTTTGCTAACTCTTACACCTTCTGCTGGTGCTAGTTCATATCTTGTTATAGCAGGTCCTACAGAAACATTTTCTACTTTTGCAGAAACTCCAAAACTGTATAATGTCTTTCTTAACTTTTCTGCTGTTGCAAGTAAAGCTTTTCTACTATTTCCATCATCATTGTTTTTTCCCTCACTTAAAAGTTCAATTGGTGGAAATTCATATTTTTTATCTTCAACAGTTAATGCATGTTCTAATTGTAGAACCTCTTTAGTTTTAGCTTCTTTTTGAACTTCTTCCTGTTTAAAATTATCTTGTGAATCTATTTTAGAAACTGGTTCTTTAATAGGCTGGATTTTACTACCACCACCAAAATTTGGAACATCTAATCCATCTTTCGAATGATCATATTTTTGAACTCCAATTAATTTTTCATCTTGAGAATTTTTTAAGTTAATTGTAATTTGTTCTTCTAGTGGAGTATTAACTTTTTTATTTGCTAATTCTTGTTGTTTAGCAACTTCTCTTTCTGTTTTCTCTCTTAATATTCTCTCTCTAAAAGTTTCTTTATGAATTTTTTCTTCACTTTCATTTTTCTTTAAATTTTCTTTTTCTCTAGCTTGTTTTTTCTCTGCAATTTTATCTAATGAATCCGATATTGCATCTGCTGGATGTAATCCAAAAATGAATACAAGTAATACTAATGATGCTCCAACTGAAGCAATTACCGTGCCAACTATTCCAATTAATTTTATTAGAGGATATGCTATTACCGTTCCAATTACTCCTCCACCAATTTCTTTGCTACCCAATTCATATGCTTTAGAAAGTGCAGATTGAATATCCTTTGAAGGATCTAAGTTTCCTCCATCAGAGAATTGATAGCTTGAAAGTACAGCATCAATTAAAATTAATATTACTATGAACATAATTAATTTCTTAGAATAATATTTTGTATCTTTCTCATAAGCTACATATAACGACATAATAAATAATCCTACTGGTAATAAATATTTTACAAATCCTAATACCCCTCCCAAAGCTGGGCTTAAAGTTTTTCCAATAGATCCAGATTTTGTATAAATTAAAACACCTAAAAGTATACTTAATACTATAAGTACAGTTACTGTAATATTTAATTTCTTTTCAGAATTTTTCTTTTTTCTTCTCATTAAACTCCCTCTTTCACCATTCTTGATTAATAATTTTCCATATTTTAAATAAATAGTTTATTTTCAAATGTAATAATATCAAGAGTTTTCGTTTCAAAATAATTATTTTTATCACTAAAAAATAATCTTTAATTTTATTTTTGATTGCTAAATTATTTATATTTAGTATATTAATTTACATAAAAAAGAATTTAAATGTACTCATTATGTACATATTTTTTCATTTAGATTATAGCTTATTTATTTTATAAAATCAATAGCAGATATTGCATTTATTGAATAATATATATTATATTTGAACATAATAAGTCTTATAAAATTAATTAGGAAGGAGCTACAATGATTTCTTTAAGCATAAAAGAAAACAACAAAAAAATTCAAAATTTTTTATTAAGTGAAATCAAAAAAAGTAGCATTTCTGAAATATATTTTTCTATAAAGAAATTTAAGATATATGATAATTTAATTATCCATTATAAAGGTAAAAATTTATCCTCATTTTATGATTTCATTGCTTTTATCATTTCAAAAGCAATAATAAAATTTTATGAACCACAAATTTTAAAAAGATTATTTGATTATAACTATTTCTACTTTGATATTCCAGATGAAAAAATAATTATGGATGAATATAAATTGATAACTAAAAGAAATCGTAAAAATAATTTTAATTTAAAACAACGATTAATAAAAAAAGAGTTAATTAATTATATAAAAAATAATAAATCATTAGTTCTAAGTGGATTTGTATATTTTAGATTATCTCGCTATATTTCGTATATCACAAAACTACTTGAAGATTCTGTAAATCAATTTGTTGTTGATAAAGAATTTTTCGAATTTGTTGATTTATTGAAAAACTATGTTGATTCAAAAATTCCAAATAACATTATTATTAACCTTGTATATGTAAATTCTAAAGCATTCTTACTTGACGAAACTGGAAATACTATTAAACTTGATAAATTTAATTCTATTTACTTATCAGATATTAGTTTTTCAAATAATGACTATGTTTTGAATACTCTAGTTAGTTTATTACCTGCAAAAATATGTCTTCATCTAACAACAAAAGAAGACTCTTTCATAAAAACCATAAAAATGATTTTCTCTGATAGAATCTTAATGTGCACTGGTTGTGAATTATGTAATGCTTATCAAATGCTAAATTTAAAATAATAATAAATTATTAATTTATATATTTATTATTATTTTTTTTTTTATTTTGTTTTCTCTGCTATTTCTTCTATTATTTTTTCTTTTATTTTTTCTTTTATTTTTTCTTTTATTTTTTCTTTTATTTTTTCTTTTATTTTTTCTTTTATTTTTATATCTTATATATTAGTTTTCAATTTTTCTATTGTATTTTACGTTTTTGTGCAAAGTAGCAGAAAAATGCCATTAATTGATCTGGTAATATTTTTGCAAAAATTCTAAAAAATAACATTATAATACTTGGATAAGCAATAATTCTATTACAAAACATCATAGTAATTCCATATTTTGCAACCCATTTGCTATCAGCTTCAAGCCAATTAAACTTTACATCTGCAACTTTATTAAAGTTCGTTTTTACAGGTCCTGGGCAAAGTGCCATTATTTTCACTTTAGAATGCATCATAAATAGTTCTTCCCTTAAAGCTTGTGTAAGTCTTACTACATAAGCTTTTGTAGAATAATATGTTGCCATTAATGGACCAGGCATAAATCCTGCAATTGAAGCGACATTTAAAATATGTCCTTTATTAACTTTAACCATATCTTGCATAAATAGCTTTGTAAGTATGTGAAGAGCAATAACATTTGTATCAATCATTTTTATTTCTTTGTCTAAATCAGTATTAATGAACTCTCCACAAGTTCCAAATCCTGCATCATTTATAAGAACATCTATCGTTCCATATTTTTTTTTTACATTATCGTGCAAATCTTTGCAAGTTGAACTATTACTTAAGTCAGTTGGCATAACATCAACCTTAATTTTATAATCTTTTTCAAATTCACATTTCAATCTATTTAATTCTTTTTCATTTCTTGCAACTAAAATTAAATCATATTTTTTCTTTGCAAGTTCTCTCGCCATATCTCTTCCAATTCCTGAAGAAGCCCCTGTAACTAATGCTATCATATCTCTTTCCTTTTCAATTTATTTAGGTTTCAAATCTAAGATACCTATAAAGTTGTAAATTAGTAATATACTTATTTATATAATATTTTTATACTTTTTTTATAATATTTTTATAATATTTTTTAAATTTACTTGCAGAATTGGCTTTTTTGTGTTATCATTATTTTTGTTAAGTTGATAATTATATTTTATTATACTTACTTAACATATATAATTTTATGTATTTTTTATAGGAGTATGATGTTAATGGTAGCATTCCGGTCTCCAAAACCGTGCGTGTGGGTTCAAATCCTACTACTCCTGCCAATAAAATTAATATTTTAGTAGGGGTACTAGATATGGAGGTTAATTCATGTTTGGTACTTTTTTTTATTTTCCATTTTCAAATTCTATTTTTAAATATTCTATACTTTTTTTAATAACACTTTTAATATTCTCTGCCTTTTTCACCCCTATATCATTTCTTTCCAATTTTTCAATCTTATCAAATAATACAAGTCAAGATAATTATGAAGATTCAATTAAAGTTTCTTCTATTTTTGACTTTGCATGGCCAATTCCTGGATATACAAGAATTTCATCATACTTTGGGAAGCGTAATGTCCCAACTACTGGTGCTTCAAGTTATCATTCAGGGATTGATATTCCTGCGTTGGAAGGAACTAATTTATATGCTTCAGTCAATGGGCAAATAGTCTTTTCAGGTTGGGGATCTAGTGGTGGATACACAATTACTTTACAGTCTACTGCGCACCCTGACATTTTTATATCTTATTGTCACGTTTCTCCTAATCTTATTGTTTCCAAAGGTGATCAAGTTTATTCTAAACAATTAATTGGATATGTAGGTCCTAAAAATGTATATAATATCTCTAATAATCCTTATAAAGACTCAACTGGTAAACCCACAAATGGAGCCACTACTGGATGTCATCTTCATTTATCAATAAAAGAAAAGAACACTCCTGTTAATCCTTTAAAATTTTTTTCGATAAATAACTAATTATAGTATTTAAAAAATAGATAATTAAAATGTTTCAAAAAAATGATAATCCAAATATTTCAAAAAAATGGATATTCATTTTACTGCTTATCCATTTTTTCTTTATTGACATCTAATATTTTTTTACTTTATTACATATCATCTTCATTTTTATTATTTGAAATATTCTTATTTTTCTTTTTAGAATTTAATATATTATCTTTGCTTTTAGAACTTTCTAAATCTTTACTTGATTCATTTTTTGAATCAATATCATAATTGGTAGAATCTTCAGCAACTTTTTCAATATTATTTGTTTTTTTGCATACTTGACTTTCATTTTTTTCGTCTGAGCAACATGATGAACAAGACTCGCAATCGCATTCTTCGTCATTCCAATCAAGTTCAATCATTTTATGACATTTTGGACATTCAATTACGTCTGTATTTTTTGATGTATTACCAGCAATAAATTCATAATCGCAATATGGGCAAATAATTTCAAATTCGCATTCTTTATCATTGTCATATTCACAATTGTTGTGGTCGCATTCATCATCATCACATCCACAATTACAATTATTGCATTCATCATCATCACATTCAGAATTACAATTGTTGCACTCATCATCTTCTTCTACGTAAAAATCGCTTTGAATGTGTTTTATATCTTTTTGAATCTTTTTTATTTTATTTTCTATTTTTTCTTGATTATTTTGAAGTTCTATAAACTTATCAATTGAATCCATGAACATTATTGTAAGTTCACTTACTTTATCCTTTACAAATTGATATTCTTCTGGATTCTTAATCTTATCTTTTAATTCTAATAGAATTTTATCGTACTTTTTACTTAAGTCAGACATTTACCCTCCTATGAAACTATTTATTATAATTAGACTCTCTCCATGTATTCACCATTTCTTGTGTCTACTCTAACTACATCACCTATGTTTATAAACATAGGTACAGTTAATTCATAACCATTTTCTAGTGTGGCAGGTTTTCCTGATGTTGTTGAAGTATTTCCTGCAAATCCTGGCTCTGTATAAGTAACTTTTAATTCTATTGATATTGGAAGTTCAATAGAAAATACATTGCCTTTTATTGATAATAGTTTAACATTCATATTTTCCTTTAAGAATTTTAAACTATCTCCTAATTGTTCTTTATTTAATGGAATTTGTTCATAAGTTTCATTATCCATGAAATAATATAATCCACTATCTTCATATAGATATTGCATTTCTTTCTTTTCTATTTCTGCTGCTGGAAATTTTTCTGATGGATTGAAAGTTCTTTCAATTACACTTCCATTTACAACATTCTTAATCTTTGTTCTAACGAATGCTGATCCCTTTCCTGGTTTTACGTGTTGGAATTCTACTATCCTATATACATTACCATCCATTTCAAATGTTGTTCCATTTCTAAAATCTCCTGCTGAATATACTGTTGCCATTATTATTACCCCTTTCTACAATTAATATTCTAATTTTATCAAAACTAATATTTGACATTAATTAATTGGAATATTCTAAATTTATCAAAATTTTAATTAATAAATTGCTTAATAATAAATTTTAAGCGTTCTCTTTGCATACTTTGTATGCGACATCATTTATTTTACACCAATTTGGCTCAAAAATCAAGTATTTTCTCATAAATTATATGACAATAGTAATATCTTTTACTTAACTATTTAATCGCACAATAGATAAAAATATTTATTTATTATGTTATGTCATAAAATCTAGATGATTTATTCTATATTATCTTTTTTTAATTTAATATTTCAAAACTTTTACTTTTTTTTATTAATATAACCCTCTAATATATATACTGCTGCAATAGTGTCTACTACTTCTTTCTTTTTCCTATTATTTATATTTAATAAATTCATAGTTTTATGTGCTTCAACCGTTGTTAGTCTTTCGTCTACTTTTACTATTTCAATATTGTTAAACCTTGACTTCAATTTATGAATGAACTCGTCAGTTTCTATTGACCTCTTGCTTTCTGTTCCATCCATATTTAAAGGATTTCCAATTGCAAAAGTATCAATATCATATTGTTCAAGTAGTGCTGCTATTCTCCTTAATATCGCTTTGTCATTTCCATTTGAAGTTATAGTTTCTAATCCTTGTGCAGTTATTCCTAATTCGTCTGTTATTGCTATTCCTGTTCTTGAAATACCGTAATCAATTCCTAATTTTCTACTCATATCTTATCCTATTCTAGTAATTTTTTTATTTTATACTTATCTTCCATATTTCTATATACTATTCTTGCATTTTTTTGTTATTCTATTAATAATATTATAAAAAATAGCTTTTAATAAGAAAAAACTTACGGAACGCTTAAAACAATAAAAATTATTAGTTTATTAGCGTTCCGATTTTTTTATTTATTAACATTAATGTATTCTTTTACCATCTTTTCAAGAAGTTCGTCTCTTTCAACTTGTCTTATTAAATTACGTGCACCTTTATGGCTAGTAATATATGTTGGATCACCAGATAATATATAACCTACTATTTGATTAATTGGATTATAGCCTTTCTCTTGTAAAGCATCATACACATCTTTTAATATTTCTTTCGTTTTAGCATTTTCTTCTCTTTCAACATTAAAACTTACTGTTTCATCTGTAGCCATAATTTTCTCTCCTTTTTTATAAAATTTTACATTGATATTATATTATTTTCATTTGAAGAATCTATATACTCTTCTAGCTTTTTTAAAGCACCATCTAATGATGTTCCTTTATAATATGTAGAGATTACAGCTCTTATCTTAGGGCTTACAGCAATAGTAGGTCTGCTAACTATTTTTTGATTTTCACTTTCCCTTTGATTAGAGATATCTTTAAAATAATCGTCTGCAGCTTGTATTTTCAATTGTTCTAATCTTTCTTTAATAGATGTCATAAAATTCATAACTCCATTAACATCTGCCCCTGAAAATACTATAGCAAATTTTGGACCCATATAACGTACAAAAACATAATTATCAGCCAAATTTTCTTTAACTGTCTTTGATATAATTGTAATTACATTATCTCCAGTTTTTCTACTTACATTATTGTCTATCTCTAACAAATTACTAATTTTAAATAAACATATTGCAGATGTAGTATACTGATCAATCTTTTTCTTTCCTTCTCCATACAAATATTCTGCTGACTTTAAGCCTGAATATAAGTCATCTCTTACTATATTTTCGATTGTTGCCTGATTTTCTACAGTCTTTAATATTGTTACAATGTTATCTCGTACGACTTCCAAAATTGTCGTGTCCATTTTGTCAAATTCGTGTGGAACACTACCTTCTATAATCCAATATCCAATATATACATTTTCTACATATAGTGGAAAGAACATTGCACATTTTGCTCTTCCAAATTCCATTTTTTGATAAGGCAATTTTTCACTTTCATTATCGACTGTAACGTATTTAGGAGTAGCTGTTTTTATACTATCTCCAAAAACTGGATCACTTTGTAAGTTTTTTAAAGTTTCCCAATGCTTTTTATCAACATTTGAGGCCTTTACTACATACTCAGAACCATCAAATACGACTATCGTAGAATATTTTATAGAATACTTATTAATTAATATGTCATTAATATTTTCTAACTTTTCGTTTATAGACGTGCTCTCACCTAGAGTATTCATAAATTCTTGTAAAATATTAAGGCTAGTAACTCTTTGATTTAAATTTGTAAAAGTATCTATTTTTTTATGGACAGAATAGTTATATATCATTAAAATTATAACAATTGTAACTAATAATATTATTATGCCTAATATCAAAAAATTCACCTCATTTCTAATTTATATAATGCTAAAAATTTGATCTCATTTTGTTTAATGTATCATTTACATCACCAGAGAATTGTGTTGCTTGTTGTTGCTTTGGTTTTCTTAATCCGAAAAAGCCATGTTTTTTTGTCTTTTCGTAATTATTATACACACTATTTACTTTTTTTTCATAATTTCCACTGTTTCTTCCAGATATAAGAGGATATACCATATTTTTTAGTTCATTTAAGCTTTCAATAAATTGTTGAGAATATCCATTTATCGAAATTTGACATAAAGCTATTTCTTCAAGATATCTTTCGTATGTTTGCATTTCAAATGGAATATCAATATATTTAATTGTATCTCTATTAAATAAATCTTTTTGTAGTGTCATTGAAGGTTCATTATATCTTGACATACCTGCTATTATCATTTTATCATTTAACATTTTTAATCTAACATATTTATTTATAATAACTCTAAGTTTACTTTCTACTAACAAATTTCTATTTTTTAAGTCATTTAAAAATTGTGTTAATGGCTGAATTGTTAATGCATCCATTGATTGAACTAAATATATTTCATTTACATCAGTAAAATATGAAATATCTGATTTAAAATCACAGTCTATAAGTGTAACATCATAATTACTTGATAGTGTTTGTAACATTATCTTAGGATTATCATTTTCTTCAATTTCTCCTGGTAATGATGTATAAACAGTCAACTTTGCATTTACTTTTAATCCTTGTGTTCTTCCTTCTGACAAATTCTTTATACTGTCTGTTGCTACCTTCACTAATTCTGGATTATTATCTGTAAACATATAATATGAATTTTTATTTTTAGTAACATCTAATATCGCTACATTTATTCCACTTTGTGAAAGTAATTGTGCCAAATTATTTACAATAAATGATGTTCCATTTTTACTCGTCCCTATAAATGCTACCAATTTTCCAATTCCTGTAAATGAGAGGTTGTTCTTATATTGCTGATTATTTTGAATAGCAATTAAATCATCATTTGATTTATTAGTCTCTTGTTGTGCACTAAAATTATCTATATTTTCTACTGGAGTGCTGTTTGAATATGGGTTCATATTTTCTACTGGATTGCTATTTGAATATGAATTCATATTATCTACTGGATTGCTATTTAAATATGGATTCGTATTATCCACTGGATTGCTATTTGAATATGAATTCATATTGTCTACTGGATTGCTATTTAAATATGAATTCGTATTATCTACTGGATTGCTATTTTGATATGAATTCGTATTGTCTACTGGATTGCTATTTGAATATGAATTCGTATTGTCTACTGAATTGCTATTTTGATATGAATTCGTATTGTCTACTTGATTGCTATTTGAATATGAATTCGTATTGTCTACTTGATTTCTATTTGAATATTAATTCGTATTATCTACTTGCATATTATTAAATTCATTTTGAAATAATTGTTGATTATTTGGCTCATCAACAACTTTTCTTGGTCTGCCTCTTCTTTTTGGTGTAGAATCTACTTGATTTTCAATTATATCACCAGTATAAACTTTTCTTGGTCTACCTCTTCTTCTAATAGTTTCCCCTTCTGTTGGAAAATTTTGCAAAGAAGTATTTGTTTGCATTGTAGTTAATAAATTTTCTGGTTGCACTACTAACTGATTTGCAGATATATTTTCATTTTCTGCTTTTGGCAATACATTACTTGTTTCATCTGTTCCTGGCAATACATTACTTGTTCCATCTATTCCTGGCAATACACTACTTGTTTCTTCTAGTCCTGGCAATACACTGCTTGTTTCATCTATTCCTGGCAATACACTGCTTGTTTCTTCTAGTCCTGGCAATACACTACTTGTTTCATCCATTCCTGGCAATACACTACTTGTTTCTTCTAGTCCTGGCAATATACTACTTTTTTCTTCTTGTACTGGCATAGTTGTATTTTTAGCATCATTAAAATTATTTAAAGAAGGGGTTTGATTTAACAATTTGTTTAAATCTTTATTAGATTCAACATTAACTTCATTATTATTATTTTTTACTGGAGTAGCTAATTCTTCTATATTAAATGTCATATTTGCATTTTTTTTATCGTTGTATTGTGCATTAAGATTATCATTTTGAAATTGATTTTCATTATTTATATTATAATTTGCTTGTTGAGTATTTGTATTATAATTTGGCTGTGTATATTGATTTGCAGCATTGCTTGATTGATTATAATTTGCCTGTTGGGTATTTGCATTATAATTTGGCTGCATATATTGATTTGCAACATTGCTTGATTGATTATAATTTGCCTGTTGGGTATTTTTATTGTAATTTGGTTGCATATATTGATTTGCAACATTGCTTGATTGATTATAATTTGACTGCTGGGTATTTTTATTGTAATTTGGTTGCATATATTGATTTGCAACATTGCTTGATTGATTATAATTTGACTGCTGAAAATTCTTATTGTAATTTGGTTGTCCATATTGATTTATAACATTAGTTGACTGGTTATAGCTTTGTTGTGATATTCCTTTTTTTAATTCATTTTCCAATTTTTCTTGAATATTCATCGTAGCTGGTATTATTACTGGTTCATTTAGTTTTGGCTTTTCCAAGTCTTTAGTTAACACGTCAATATTTCCTGGTTTCGTAACTGGTTGTTTATTGTATTGCATATATTTTCCATTTGTTAATACTGTTCCACTTGTCATTAATTGTTGATATCTTGGTGAATTAGCTTCCAAAATAGCTTTTACACTAATTGGTAAGAATGTAACTATTATTCTTAATTGTGAATCCGTATATTGTTCAGCAATGCTATCAAAACTTTCAACACATTTTTTTTCATTATTTCCTACTTTCTTATAATGTGCTAATATACTTTGTATTTCTGATTCGCTCACATCGCTATCGGTTTCCGGCTTATATTCTACATCATTTGACTCTATTTTGTAGTAATTCTTAGCTTCTTTTTTATTACGTGGCTTTGCAATTAAATTGCATACCATATCTATGCTTCTGTCATTACCTAATAAGGCATTATAAACGCCTATTCCAAATAATTTTATTAATAATTGGTCTGACTTTGTCCTTCTATCAGAGCAAATTAGTATAATTGGGATATCCTCACCTGTTGGTTTTGATGCCTCATCGCTTATACTATCAAGCTTTTCAAATATAAATTTATCAACTGCATCATAATTATTATTGGAAATTGGTTCTAAATCCTCTCCAATTACAACTATGTCGTATGTTTTGTCTTTTTGTAATTCTTTTATTATTGCATTAAAATAATATACATTTTTACTAGTTATTATTTCCTTAAATTTTTGTTGATATCTATTAACAACTGATGTTGTTATATTATCATTACTTACTGCAAATAAAACCTTCATTTGTTTAACCCCTCCAACCTTTTACTATGATAGCAAATATTAATGGCAATACTTGGCATATTACTAGCAAAGTTACTATTGCTATCATTGAATTGAATCCTTTATCTCTTGATTCTGCATGCCTTAATCCTATTACATATTCATAAATAGCACTTATTGCTATTCCTAATATTGCAAAAGGAATACTATATATTCTAACTTTATTAAGTACATAAGCTACTGTTCCGTATGTAGTATTTCCGTAGGCTTGTTGATAATCTTCCATTGACTTTAATTCATTATCTTTAATTTCTATTAACTGGCTCTTAGTCTGATTTGAAATTGTTTCTGCATATACTGAACCAACACTTAGAATACTTAAGAAAATAGTAATAACAATGATTGTCCTTTTCATCATTTTCTCCTCCTATTATTATGTCCATTTTTTCTTTCTATATTATCATACACTAAGTTTTATAAAATATCAAGTAAAATTTTATAATTTATTATATAAATACATCATCCATTTGTATACAGCATTTGCCCAATTAGTATCACTTGCATAAGTTTTATTTACAGCAGTTAATGTTGAGCCTTTATAATAAGTTCCAGTCGCTGTTTCTCCACTGTATATTGACGTTCCTATTGGATTTATGTAATACTTAACAAGTACTCTTGATACCAAATCTACTCCCTCTTGGTACGTTTCAAAAGTAGCTGCACTTCCTGATGGATCTCTATCATATGCTCCATATCCAAATAGATTTTTCTTATTTTTTGATATAGATGATGTTCCCCATCCGCTTTCATGTATTCCAACTGCTGCAACAAATATTCCATTAATGTTATATTGTTGCTCTACATAATAAAAGTAGTCTGCTATGCTTGTAAATACTCCTTCTTTATCATTAGTATCATTTGATAAAATCTTTCTAAATTGCTCTAATGTTAGTCCACTTTTTTTATTTAATAACATACTTATTCCAAGGTCTTGTGAAAGTTGTTCTTTTGAATATTGAATATTATTTCCATCGCCATCACTGCCTGAATTTGGATCAACATATGTTACACAATCAGTTGGAATCCATCCAATATAGCTTTCATATGATATATAATACCACCCATCTTGCTTATCTTTTAAAGTTACTTCTGAATTTTTATCTATTGTAATTATTTTTTCAGAATTGCTATCTGGTGTAACTCTAATAGCTAAGCTACTTGACGTTACCTTAAGCTTGTCCCCCATAATTGGTACATAATTGCTAGAAAAAGAAGCTGTCCCTATCTCTACTATCTTGTCTACTGCTACTTTTTTTACTTCTGAAGATATTTGTTCTAATGAAACAAGTTCCCCATTTCTATAAATTTTCTTTACAATTGCATCTTGTTTTCCATCATTTCCTTCTTGTAAAGTTTGAATTTTTCCTTTAGCTAATGAATTATTTTCCCTATATTGAGTTGTATATTCTAAATCTACTTCTTGTCTTTCTATCTTTTCAGTAATAATATATTCTTGATTTTTTAATACTATATTTTCTAAGTCTATATCTTTGTTATTTTTCTGTGCCTCAATTTGTATTATTGAATCTTCTGTCATATTATTTAATGTGACGGAATTTGATATATTTTCTAATTGATTGCCTTTTGTGGTTGCTGCTAGTGAATTGTTTTTTGTTATTTTAATACCAAAAATAACAGCTATAACTATGGCTATGGCTATTATTGTTGAAATTATATATTTTAAAAAATAATGTTTTTTTATCATAATTTTACCTTATATCTAACTTTATATTACTATGAATTTAATTACGAAAATTTACTTAATTAATCTTATCAATATTTTTATATTTTATCAATACCTTTTTTAATATATTTTTACTTTTTTATTATTTAATTTAAGTTATACTTCTGCTTTTGTATATTATATTGTTCACTTTTGTAATACTTTTAGTAAATATTTTTTCTCGTAATTGTCTTATATACATCTTTTATAATATTGACCCTTTTTTTCCATAAGTCGTAAATAATAGTAAAAATACTACTAAAAATAAAAGTATCTCAGTATTTTGATTGTTAAATATGTCATCTAAAAAATTATTTGAATTTCCTCCTAGTCCTCCGCAACAGCAAGAATTATCATTACCCATAATTATCTCCTTTTCTCGTGAGATTATAATTTCTATGTAATAACTGTTTATATATCTTATCTCACAAATTATTTTATATTACATAGTATGCAATTTGTATTTTTTGTGTTACAATATTTAGAGAAATTTAAATATTTGGAGGAAATAATGATTGAGCTACTATCTCCTGTTGGAGATTTTGAATGTTTAAAAGCTGCTGTTCAAAGTGGTGCCGATAGCGTTTACTTTGGTGGGCAACTTTTTAATGCACGTACTTCTGCTTCTAACTTTGATGAAGAAGGACTTAAAAATGCAATTAGATATGCCAAGCTTAGAAATGTAAAAATTAATTTTACTTTAAATACTTTGCTTAAAGATGATGAATTTGAAGATGCTGCTAAACTTGCAAACTATGTTTATACTCTTGGAGCTGATGCTATAATTGTGCAAGATTTAGGATTTGCTAAATATCTTATTAATAAATATCCTGATATGGATATTCATGCTAGCACACAAATTACTGCTCATAATCTTCAAGGTGTTATTGCACTTCAAAACCTTGGATTTAAAAGAGTCGTTCTTTCTCGTGAATTGTCTTTATCAGAGATCGAATATATTTGTCATAATTCTAATGTTGAAATTGAAACTTTTATTCATGGTGCGTTGTGCATATCTTATTCTGGTCAATGTTTATTTTCTAGTACAATAGGTGGCCGTTCTGGTAATCGTGGTCGATGTGCACAGCCTTGTCGATTACCATATGAATTATTAAAAGAAAATATTAATCAAGATTCTAATTTATTAGACAATAGTAATAAAAATATTTTTTGCAATAATATAAAAAATAATTTTGATACTAATTTATTAAACAATAATTTAGCAAATTCTCAAAAGATATGTGAACAATCTAATAATTATACTGTTTTAGATAAAGGATATTTGCTAAGTCCAAGAGATTTATGTGGATTGGAATATATACCTGATTTAATAAAAGCAGGTGTCAAATGTTTTAAAATTGAAGGTAGAATGAAACCCCCTGAATATGTATCAGTAGTTACTAAAATATATAGAAAATATATAGATTTAGCTTTATCTGACAAACCATATACAGTAGACGAAAACGACATAAAAAGTCTTATGCTAGTATTTAATCGTGGTGGATTTTCTAAAGGAAATTTCTCAGATGAGCCTAATACTTCGTATGTATATAAAGAAAAACCTAATAATATAGGATTATATATTGGAAATATTTCTAATATAAATAATACTAAAAGTTTAATAACACTCACAACCTCTGAATCTTTAAAAATAGGTGACAATTTTTCTGTAGAACATGAAGAACATAAATATACCGTTTCAGAATTACTAAAAAATAATGAAAATATTCCTAATGCTTTGCCAGGTGACATTATAACAATTGGTAGAGTCAAAGGAAATTTGAATTTAGGAGACAAAGTTTATAAATTAAGCAGTAATACTCTTTCAAAAGAAGTGGCTGAATTTTCAAATAAAGAAAATAAAAAAATACCTCTTTCATGCGTTATGACTGTAAAAAAAGGATTGCCAATTACACTTGATGTACTTTCTATGGATACTGAAAATGGCAGTTATTTCTCAATGGCATCTCATAAGCAAATTGATATTATACCAATTGATGCCATAAGTAGTCCTATAACTGCTGAAAGAATAAGTGAACAATTAAATAAAACAACTGATACTCCTTTTGAATTTAAAAATATAAAAATTGTGCTAGATGATAATACTTATATTCCTAAAATTTCTGCAATTAATGAACTAAGACGTGAAATTGTAGAAGATTTAGAAAATCAAGCAATAAAAAGATTTGAAAGAAATGATATTTTTGATTCAAATAATAATGACTCTATTCCACTTAATACAAATTTAGATAAAAATTCTATTTTATTGAATGTTGAATCATCAACATCTGAAAATAAATTTAATATAGATAATGAAATTACGAATAGCACCAATACTTTGAATGAAAATAATAGCTCTATTTTAAAAAATGAAAACTCACTAAATAATAGACCAATTTCTCTGTTATTAAATGAAATAAATTTAGATTTTGATTATTCAAAATTAGATTACAAATTATTAAATAATATCTACATACCATTAAAGTTCTTTTTAAATAAATCATATCATGATATTATTAAAATGATTTCACAAAATTCAAAATTATACATCTATCTTCCAACTATAAAAAAAGATAATTTCAGAAATATTTTCTTTAATAATATAGATGATTATATAAAAGATTTTAGTGTAAAAGGAATTGTTATATCTAATATTTCTGGAATTGAATTTATGGTTAAATATGCTAATAAATTAGATATTGTATCTAATTATACTTTAAATGTATTTAATACACATACAATAGAAGAACTTAAATCTCTTGGAATTAATAGAGTAATGCTTTCTCCTGAATTAGACAAAAAAACATTGCAAGATTTAGCAAAAAATTCATCACTTTCTACTGAATTTATGGTATATGGAAAACTACCTGTAATGAATACTGGATATTGCTTATTAGGATCATCTAATAAATGTTATCCAACTTGCAGTCTTGGTTGTAGAGAAAGTGCTAAATATTATTTAAAAGATAGACTAGGATACAAATTTAGAATTATACCTGATAATCTTCAAACAATAACTACAATTTACAATAGCAAGATTACTTCTATAAAATATAGTGATATTCCTATAAGCAATTTATTAGTTAGTATATTAGATGAAGATATTGATTCTATATGTAATATATTAAAAAATGTTAAATTAGATGAACCTTTTAGTGGAGCAGATTTTACTAATGGAAATCTCAATAAATTTGTATAAAATTATAAGAATATATTTTTTATATAGCAAAAACTAAAAATAGCAGATAAAAATTTTAGTAGTCCGCGCTCAGCGAACAAGCGAAGCGCGACTTCCGACTTGCATCTAACGACGAATCAGTTACATAATCTTTGATTTGTAACATGAGGAAGCAAGTCGGACGCAAGGACAATAAAATATTTATCTGCTACTTTTAGTTTTATTTTTTTTAAGCTTAATTCTTATAATTTTATACTATTTTTGAAATTGTGAATTATATAAATCTGCATAGAAACCATTTTTAGCCATAAGTTCTTCATGATTTCCTTGCTCAATAATATTACCTTTATCCATAACAAGTATAATATCAGCATTTTTAATAGTTGACAATCTATGGGCGATTATAAATGAGGTTCTTCCCTCTGTTAATTTATCCATAGCTTTTTGTACGAGTTCTTCTGTACGTGTATCAACACTGCTTGTAGCTTCATCCAATATCAAGAAAGGTGCATTTGCAATCATTCCTCTTGCTATTGTAATTAGCTGTTTTTGTCCAGCTGAAATACTATCACTATCAGTTAATTCATAATCTAAGCCTCCTGGAAGTGACTTAACAAATTTATATATTCCAACCGTTTTACAAGCCTCTAAAATTTGCTCATCTGTAATATGAGCTTTATTGTATCTAATGTTATCTCTAATTGTACCATTAAATAACCAAGTATCTTGAAGTACCATTACAAATAAATCGTGTACATTTTCTCTTGATAATTCTTTTATAGAAACTCCATCAATCTTAATATCTCCATCTTTGATATTATAAAATTTCATAAGAAGATTTACCATTGTTGTTTTTCCAGCTCCTGTTGGCCCTACTATTGCAACTTTCTCTCCTCTTTTTACATTACATGAAAAATCCTTTATAACTAATTCTTTGTCATCATAAGAAAATTTTATATCATCAAACACAATATTTCCTTGAGCATTCTTAGAATTCAATTTCTTTGTAATATCTTTTTGTGTATCCATCTCTGGTTCTTCTAAAAATTCAAATACTCTTTCAGATGCTGCTGCAGTTGTTTGAAGATTCGTTAATCCTAGTGCTATCTGTGAAAGAGGATTTGTAAACAAACGTACATATACCATAAATGCAACTATTACTCCAAAAGAAATACTTCCATTTATAGCAAGTATTGCTCCAACAACGCATACTGCAACATAGCTAAAATTACCTGTAAATCCCATAATTGGTGGCATCAAACCAGATAAGAATTGACTTTTTAAATTGCATTCATATACACTTTCATTGAATTTATCAAATTTTTCATCTGACTCTTTTTTTCCATTGTATGCTTTAACAATATTATGACTCGAATATATTTCTTCAATGTGTCCATTTAATTTTCCAAGTTCAACCTGTCTTGCATTAAAATACTTTTGTGATTTTCCAAGAATTATTCCCATTAGAACAAATCCTACAATCGATGCAACTATTCCTGTTATAGCCATAATCCAATTAGTATAAAACATCATTACAATCGAACCTAAGAATAATGTAATTGCTCCTACCAATGTGCCTAAACTTTGATATAATGTTGTACCAATGGTATCAACATCATTTGTTACTCTTGATAAAATATCTCCATAGCTATGTGTATCAAAATATCTTAAAGGTAATTTATTTATCTTTATTGATATTTTAGCACGAAGTTCTTTTGCAAAATCATTTGCAACCTTTGCCATTATAAAACCTTGCAAATAGTTGAATGCTGCGCTTGTTAAATATAGTATAAGTAAAAATACTGCAATGGATGTTATTTTCTCTAAATCAATTCCGGTCATTATTCCACTTGTTATAACATCAGTCATTTCGCTTAATTTGTTTGGTCCTACTATTGAGAATATTGAACCTAAAGCTGCTAATATAAGTGCTGATATAATCAAAGGCATAAATCTTTTTAAATATATTCGTAACTTTTTCAAAGTCTTTTTTAAATCTTTTGGTTTTTCTTGTACACGATTAGGTCCATGCTGACGTGGAGCTGGCTTCGTATCTTTTAAATCTTCATTTTCATCATTATCCATTTACTAGTTCCTCCTTTGAAAGTTGTGAATATGCAATTTCTTGGTAAACCTCGCAATTTGCAAGTAACTCTTTATGAGTTCCCATTCCAACGCATTCACCATTTTCTAGAACTAATATTTTATCAGCATTCAATATTGTTCCAATTCTTTGTGCAACAATTATATTTGTTGCATCTTTAGTATATTTTTTTAGTTCATTTCTTAATAAATAATCAGTTTTATAATCTAATGCACTAAAAGAATCATCAAAAATATAAATTTCAGGATCACGAGCGATTGCTCTTGCTATTGCTAATCTTTGCTTTTGACCACCAGATACATTTGTACCTCCACGAGCAATATTAGCATCATATTTTTCAGGCATATTTTCAACGAAGTCTTTTGCTTGTGCTACTTCTACTGCTTCTTTAACCTTTTCTTCTGAGATTTCTCCTCTTCCATTATCACCATAAGATACATTATAATTTACACTACCATTAAACATTACAGCTTTCTGTGGTACATATCCTAATTTGTCATGTAAAGCATCTTGTTTATAATCTTTTACATTTACACCATCAACAATAATTTCTCCTTCAGTAGTATCATAAAATCTAGGTATAAGGTTAACAAGAGTAGTCTTTCCAGATCCTGTTGAGCCAATAATTGCTATAACATCTCCCTTATTAGCTTTAAAAGAAATATTATTTAGTACATATTCATCAGAATCAGGATATTTGAAAGAAACATTTTTAAATTCAACTTCTCCTACCTTACCATTTTCAGATTTTGCAATTTTACCATCTTTTATCTTAGTATGAGTATCTAAAACTTCCCCAATTCTTTTTGCAGAAACACTTGCTCTTGGATACATTACAAATATCATAGCAAGCATTAAAAATGACATTATAACTTGCATTGCATAACTTGTAAAAACAACCATATTGCTAAATAATGTAATCTTATCCATCATACCAGCATCATTTATCATTTTAGCACCAACAAAATATACACCAAGTGTCAATAAATTCATTACTAAATACATAACTGGAATCAATACTGCCAACGTTTTCTGATTAATAGATTGAGTCCTAGTTAGTTCATCATTCCCAACTTCAAATTTATCTTCTTGATATTTTTCCGCATTAAAAGCTCTTACAACTCTAATACCTGTAAGATTTTCCCTAGTAAGTTCATTTATATTATCAATTAATTTTTGAACTTTCTTAAATCTTGGCAATAATATAATCATTATTACAGCAATAGTTGCCATTAATACAAGCACAGAAGCACCAGTAATTGCACTCCATTGCCATCCTTTATCTACTATCTTAGTAATAGCCCATACAGCTGTAATTGGTGCTTTAAGTACCATATGTAATCCCATAGATACTAGCATTTGAATATTAGTTATATCATTAGTAGTTCTAGTAATTAAGCTACTTGTAGAAAATTTATTTATCTCTTCCATACTAAAACTTTCAACTTTATTAAATAATTTCTTTCTAAGATTTTTAGAAAAACTTGCAGAAATTGATGAACATAAATAACATACAATAACAGCAGAAATTAAACTGCCAAAAGCACAAAGTAGCATATAACCACCTTGTTTTAAAATCGCTGAAATTTCCGTTCCATCAGTCTTTACTAGCTTAGTTATCTCCGTCATATAATCTGGTAACTTTAAATCTAGCCATACCTGTACCAATACTAAGCCTATACAAATAATAGTTTGTATTATCTCTTTTTTCTTAAAGTTTTTAAATAATAATTTAAGCATTAAACTTCCCCTATCTGTATTTTTTAATTTTTTATAAATAAACTTTATAATAAAGATTTTAAAATATACATATTTTTCAATTAAATTTATAAATAATTAACATTATTAAATACTTATATTGTTTAATTAAATTTATAAATAATTAACATTATTAAATACTTATATTGTTTAATTAAGTTTCTAAATAATTAACATTATTAAATACTTATATTGTTTAATTAACCTTCTAAATAATAAAAAATTTTTTATTAACTTTCTAATATTATACTATAAAACAATTTATTGTCAATAAATTTAGAAATTTTTTACAATTTGGACACAAAAATATTTTAACTCAAATTAAAAGATTATAATCATTAAGAGAATAATAATTAAAATTTTGAATATACTCTTAAGTAATGGAGGATTTTCAAAATGATTAGTCTAAAAAGTCTAATAATTAATATAATAATTCCAAATGTTGTTGGAGCTTTAGGAGGTCTGCTTGGAAATTCTTCCGCTGGTTTTAATAATATTAATAAACCTAATTTTGTTCCACCTGCAATAGTTTTTCCTATTGTTTGGATAATACTTTACACTCTCATGGGAATTTCCAGCTATATCATTTATGAATCAAAAAGTCAAAATAAAAAACAAGCCTTAATCTTTTATGGAATACAGCTTGTTCTCAATTCTCTATGGACATTATTCTTTTTCAGAATGAAATGGTTCTTATTCTCTTTTATTTGGATTTTGCTTATTTTAGTATTCGTTATAATTATGTTCTTCAAATTTCTAAAGATTAGCAAGACTGCAGCATTTTTACAAATTCCATATATTATATGGTTAATATTTGCAAGCATAATATGCTACAATGTTTTATTATTAAATTAATGTATTAAATAGTAAATAAAATTGTTAACTTAAAATTCAAATAATATTATTTAAATTTTACCAACCAGTTCCACTATCAATAATTTCATAATTTCCGTCTTTTTTGTCTGCATATACATATGATCCTTTATTTAACCAGCCTTCTTTATCTGCAGATCCACTTCCTGCTATCCAAACAGTATTATTAATATCTTTAGGTTTAACAGAATAATTTACACTAGCAAAAATTGATGCTGATGATATATTAACCTTTTGTTCTAAACTATTTGCGTTCTCACCTTCAAACCAAGTGCTAATAATATCTTCTCTTTCTTTTCCTTGATATATCTGTATACTATCAATTCTGTAATCTTCTAATTTTTCTGAACAATTTTCATTATCTTTTTCTAACTCTTTTAAAAATAATCTTCTAATTATTGATTCTTGACTTTCTGTCGCATTTGTTTCTTGGCTTTCTATTTTATTTGCATTTTTGCTTTCTATTTTATTTGCATTTTGGCTTTCTATTTTATTTGCATTTTGACTTTCTACTATATTTTCTACTTTATTCGAACTTTCATTTACCATATTTTTTACTTCTGCTGAATTTGCAATATTAATTGCAGACACATCAATATTCTTTGCATTAAGTTTAGTATAAAGTAAATATCCTCCTAATCCTAACAAAACTATAACTAAAATAATTATTATACTTAATATAACTTTTTTCATTTTTTTCTCCTTTAAAATTTCTTTAATTTCTTTAATTTTTTAATTTAAAATTTCTTTTATTTTTCCTCCTTTATAAATTATTTTTTAATTTTAGCATTGTCACACACTCCACGTGTTTTGTAAATGGAAACATATCAACTGGTTGAATTTCATTAATAACATATTGTTTTTTTAAATTAATTAAATCACTCTTTAAAGTTTCTGGATTACAACTTATATATACTATTTTTTTAGGTTTAACTTTTAATAATATATCTATCGTTTTTTTATCTAATCCGCTTCTTGGTGGATCAACAAAAATTACATCAGCTTTTTCTGTAGCACACAATCTAGGAAGCAAGTCTTCAACTTTTCCAGAAATAAATTTTGCATTTTTTATGTTATTTATTTTTGCATTTTCCACGGCATCTCTGACAGCATCTTTAACTATCTCAATCCCATATACCTTTTTAATATTATTAGATATGCATATAGAAATAGTTCCTATCCCAGAATATAAATCATACACAATTTGAGTATTATCTAATTGTGCAAGTTCTATCGCTTTTGAATACAAAACTTGCATTTGAATTGTATTAACTTGATAAAAAGACAATGGTGATATTTTGAATTTAAATTCAACATTATTAATTTTAATTTTATCAAATATATAATCATTTCCATATAAATTATATACTTTGCTTCCTAATATTGCATTAGTATCCTTTTCATTAATATTTTGTACTATGGATTTTACATTAGAAAATTTATTTAAAATATCTTTTATAATTTCATTTCTTTTAAATAATCTTCCATTAGTAGTTACAAATATAATCATAATTTCATCTGTATTTATTCCATATCTAATTACTACATAACGTAAAAAACCTTTTCCATTATCCTCATTATATATACTTATATTATACTTTTTTACTAATTGAAATATATAGTCAGCAACTTCATTTATTTTTTCATTTTGAATAATACATTTTTCATATACTATTGTATGAGTGCCTTCTTCATAGAAACCCATCTTACCATTTTTTAAAGCATATTTACCTTTATTTCTATAATGTAATGGCATTTCCATGCCAATAGTGTTATCAATTTTTGCATTAATAACACCTTTCATTAATTGTTTCATATAATTAGTTTTCTTATTCAATTGTTCTTCATAAGGGAACTCAATAAATGTACATCCACCACATTTAGAACTAATCTTACATTGACTCATATCTTTTCTATTATACTCCAATTTATTTATCTTCCATCATCTGTCACTTTATCATCTATTGTATTCTTTTCATTAACATACGAATATGTAGTGCATGCATCTTCCTCCATTACACGGTAGGCTTCTTCTATACGATAATTTGTTAGTGCAGATATACATCTTTTAGTATAAATATCTACTGCTCCACTTTTCTTTCCATTTTCTTCTAAGTTTAATGCCAAATATAAATCCAAAAGATTTGTCAAAACTGCTCCTGTATGTATTAATGAAATATTTGCATTTGCAGGTGGATTATCAGCTTCTTGTAGACTATCAAATACACTTACCATCTTTGGATAAAAATCATAATCCCCTGGATATACTTTTTCGCCTAATGAAGTTGAAATTAAACCTAATTCTTTATTATTCAATTTTTCTGCTTTTTCATCTATGCCAGCTTCTTCACTTTCTACGAAAACTTTTTTAGAATCATAATAACGCAAGCTACTATTATTTCTAGTTTTTGATAACTCTACTTGGTCTATTGTGTAGTTTGTACCATTATTTTTATTATACTCTTTTATATATATGCCTTTCGCAAAATCCAAAACTTTCTTTGAGGTATTTAATTTATTTATTTCTGACACACTCTTTGCATTTGCTGTCTCTTCTAAATTTACTTCTTTATTAGTAATCACATATCCATTAATTGTAACATTAGTATCATTATATAAAGCAGAATTATCAGTTATATCATTATAATTCCATTCGCTCCCATTAGGAATATTATTTATATATACTTTATGTATACCTCCATCCTTGTTATTAACAGTTACATTACCAGTTTCGTTTTTCATATTAACTTCAAAATCTTCTGGATCACTGTAGTTATGTTCATCGCAATCTTTAATATACTTATTTGATTGCTCAATTACAAAATTACCATTTTTTTGCTTTACTGTTGGATAACCATTTCCAGTATTACGAGAATTTATTCCTACTACAGTTGCACTAGTTGCCAAACAACCTGCTAAAAAAAAGGCACTACCTGATATAATTTTACTTTTCCTATCTTTACACTCTTTAACTATTCTATCAATGTCTTCTTTTTCTAGTTCTATTATTGTTTTCTTTTTTTCATTGCATTCACCTAAAATAGATTTTTCTATAGATTTTCTTAGCAACCATTTATTAACTTTATTATTGTCAGATGTCTCTTGTAAAATATATCTTTTTTGATATATTTTTTCTTTTTCCATTTTAGTTAATTTTCTTTCCTTGTTTCTTTCTATTTCTCTTATTTTTGAATTAGCTGATACCAAATTAACACAACTTAAAAACTCACTAAAGCTTTTTTTCTCGTTCATTTTTTTCTTTTCCTTTCATTACTTATCTATCATAGATTTTACCACAATTAGTGTAAAAAATCAATTAACTACTTATAATGATAGATTGATAACAAAAAATAAAACAGAATTTAGTACAAATTCTGTTTTTTTGGTTGGGCTAGGTAGATTCGAACTACCGCATGTTAGAGTCAAAGTCTAATGCCTTACCGCTTGGCTATAGCCCAATATTTAAATTAATAATATATTATAATGGGGTGGAGTGTGGGATTCGAACCCACGATCTCCAGTGCCACAAACTGGCGCGTTAACCAGCTACGCTAAATCCACCATCTCATGTATATTATTTTGATAAATAACATATATGTTTCATAATAATCTTATCACTACAAAACACTATTTATTTTACATTATTTTTTATTTATTGTCAACCTATTTTTTTGAATTTATTAAAATATTATACATTTTTTTATCTTTACTCAATATTTTATAAATTTTCATATTAACATACTCTTATTAATTTGCTTTTATAATAAAAACTTTAATTTTTTAGTCTTCTTTTGCCCATATTACTAATCTTGATTTTACATCATCCGTACAAGTTGAAAGTGATATTTCCCTCTTTCCTGCTGTATCTCTTGTTGCATAATCAAAATCATCAGAACCGGTTGTATACGTATTATAAATTGTATATTTAATTCTAGCTCCAGTAGTATCTGTAATGTATATTAAATCTCCACTAACTAAATTTTTATTATTTGAGAAGAATGTCCCATTTCTATAGTTATGTCCTAAAATAACAGTATTCCCAACTTTATTAAGTCCTGGTCCAAAAACAACTCCTACAGATGCTTCCATTGACTTTTTTGTAGCAACATTTAATACTGGCAAGCTTACATTTGTCTTTGGTATTTCAATTTTTCCAACTACTGTAAAGCCTTTATATGTTTGAGTGCTTACTTTAGAAGAAGATGATGATGTATTTTTATTAGTATTAGTATTTGTTTCTGTTGTATTTAAACTCTCTGTTGTATTTTCTAAAGTTACATTGCTTGTTTCATTAGCTAAAGAAACATTTTGATATGAATTTGTTTGATTATTATTAAAACTTGCTATTATATTGTCAAAGTCTTGGACTGCCTCTTTCGTTGACTTTTTTGTATAATATTGAGTGTATATTTCGTATCCCCAAAATCCTAATGCTCCAACGATTAATACCCCAACTATAACTAATATTACAGTTAAAACCTTATTATATTTTTTATCAATCATTTTACAATTTGTATGATTTATTAAATCATACTCTCCTTCCTATTTTCTAAAATTAAATAATTTACTACATAACATTTTTTATTATGATTTGTCTTATTTTAACTTTTACATTTTTTAATTTATCTCTTTTAAAATTTGTAAACTTTTAAACTGAATCTTATTTATCTTGTTGGTAATTGCATACCACCTAATATATGAAAATGTAAGTGTTTTACTGCCTGTCCTCCATCTTTTCCTATATTAGTAACTATTCTAAAACCCTTTTCATCTAATCCTTTTTCTTTAGCTATTTGTTTTATTACTTTTAAAATATGTGATAGTAATTTTTCGTCTTCTAATTCCATTATACTTAATATATGTTTCTTTGGAACTACTAATATATGTATTGGTGCTATTGGATTTATGTCATTAAATGCAATTATATCTTCATCTTCATATACTTTTGTTGAGGGTATCTCACCTTTAACTATCTTACAAAAAACACAATCTTCGTCCATTTTTATTCCTCATACAACTTTTTAGCATGAATATTTTTTTAATTTTTCACACTATTATAAATTTAGGTTTTTATAATAGATTACCTATAAACTATTTATATTGCAATATTAACTTTAATTTAATATTTTAAATCTTAATGAAATATTATATAATCTATTATATCTTTTTTTCGTTTTAATTCAAGGTATAACCAATTACAATTTGATTACATTTTTATTACCTATTATTTTTATTTCACATTTTTCTTATATATTTTTAGATAGTTATCAAATATTTATTTTTAAAATTTTACTCAACTACTGCTTTGATTCTTCTTACTCCTGCTGAGCTTGCTTCCTCTTTAACTATTTTAAAATGTCCTATTTCACTGGTATGTTTTACATGTGGTCCACCACATAATTCCTTTGAAACATTGCCTATTGTATATACAGTAACTATATCAGGATATTTTTCTATAAACATACATTCTGCTCCAGTTTTAATAGCATCCTCTTTTTTCATTGTTTCAACAACTACTGATAAATCTTGATTTATCCATTCGTTTACTAAATCTTCTGTTTTTTGTTTTTCTTCATCAGTTAATTTATGATCACAACTAAAATCAAATCTCATTCTTTCAGGAGTTATATTTGATCCTTTTTGATGTACATCTTTTCCAACTACTACTTTTAAAGCTGCATTTAATAAATGTGTTGCTGTATGGTATTTTATTTCTTGTTCTCCTGTACTTGCTAATCCACCTTTGAATTTTTGGTCACTACCCATACGAGATTTATCTTGATGCTCTTTAAATAATCTATCAAACTCTGAACTATCAACTTTTAATCCTTGCTCTGTGCTTAAATCTTTTGTTACTTCTGGTGGGAAACCATAAGTTTCATATAATGTAAATAAAGTTTGGCCATCAATAGTATCTTTCCCTTGCCCTTTAAGTTTTATTACAATCTTATTAAATTCTTTTTCACCATTTGCTAATGTTTTTTCAAATTTATCTTTCTCTTCGATTATTACTTCTTTTATTATATCTTTTTTAGAAACTAATTCTGGATACATTTCTTTTAATGTATCAATATCTAAATCTATTAATTCAGGTAATTTATTTAGATCAATTTCAAGTTTATTAAGATGTCTTGTCATTCTACGAATTAATCTTCTTAATATGTATCCTCTGTCTAAGTTACTTGGTCTTCCACCATCTGCAATTATCATTATACTAGAACGTAAATGTTCTGTTACAATTCTTCTGCTTGCAATATCATCATTTTTAGCTAATTTTTGAAGTTCATCCATTATTGGCTTAAATATTTCTATATCAAATGGAGTAGTTTTTCCTTGAAGTAACATTGCCATTCTTTCTACTCCTAATCCTGTATCAACATTATGTTGGGCTAGTTTCGTATATTTTCCATCTTTCTTTAAGAATTCCATGAAAACATTATTCCATATTTCAACATATTTTCCACATCCACAAGATGGTTGGCAATCAGGTCCGCATGCTGGTTTTCCAGTATCATAGTACATTTCAGTATCAGGTCCACAAGGGCCCTCTTCTCCTGCTATCCACCAGTTATCATCTTTTCCATAGAAATATATTCTTTCATCTGGTATTCCTGCTTTTCTCCAACAATCTGCCGTAACTGTATCTCTTTTGCAATCTTCATCTCCTGCAAAACAAGTTACTGATAATTTTTCGCTTGGAATTCCTAATTCTTTTGTTAAAAATTCAAAGCTCATTGCTATTGCTTCTTCTTTAAAATAGTCTCCTAATGACCAATTTCCAAGCATTTCAAAATAAGTTAAGTGACGGTTGTCACCTACTTCATCGATATCATTAGTACGTAAGCATTTTTGATAATCTGTAAGTCTTGTACCTTCTGGGTGTTTTTCGCCTAATAAATATGGTACTAATGGTTGCATTCCAGCTGTTGTAAATAATACAGAGGAATCATTTTCTGGTATTAATGGAGCTGATGGAATTACTTTATGTCCATGTGCTTCAAAAAATTTCAAATATTTATTTCTTATTTCGATTGCTTTCATTTTATTAATTCTCTTTTCTTTATGTTTTTTCTATTAATATCTAAAATATGTCTCATTTTAATTTAGTATTAATTTTCAATTTAATTATCATTAAATTTAAATACAGTTTACATATTTAATTATAACATAAATTACCTTATTTTGTAAACCTTTTTTATGTAATTATATTTCAATTTCATATCCATTTATTTTTCATCTATAAATTATTATGCAGTAATCTGATTCATATAACTTATAAATATAAGGCAACTCGAAAACTAATATTATTTTCAGAATATGTGGAAGCATACCAACTTCTGCAACCAGCGCTATAATATCCACGAGTAACACATGGGCTAAATGTAAATACACAATTTTCTGTCGTCCACTCCCATGCATTTCCACCCATATCAAATATATTACATACAGATGTAGTCTTTCCAGTTTCCATTAGTGAAGAACTAATATTTCCTTCTGTGCTTCTATCATAATAAAAATTATTGTTTGAATTTCTATCTATAAATTTTATAGCTGTATCCCACGCATAACTGCTACATAATTTGCTTTCTACTTTATATCCATAATGTGTGCTTACTTCTTTTGATAATGCTTCAGCTTGTTTCTCCGTTACATAACTATATACAGATTTCTCTTTTTGTTCTAATACTTCTCCTAAATCTTCCATAGTATTTTTTTCTTGATTTTCGTTTGACACCCTAGATTTTAAAATACCTGCTTCATATCTTCCAATATAGTAACCTCCATTTTTTTGTATACTTTCTTTTTCGTCTATTGGCATATCTTCTGAAAAGTTTGCCTCTTGCGAAGAAAAGTTTTTTCTATCATATTTTAAGTCTCCACTTGTCCCTTCAATAGTACATGGTATCCATACATATTGGTTTCCATTTTTGTCCTCAATTACGATTCCATCTGCTACTTTAATTGCTGAATCTTGGGCTATTTTAAATCCTTCTGGAATTTTTATTATTTTTGGTAATATGCTTGAATCTTTCAATTCTGTTTCTTCTTCATAACATTCTAATCTTTTTTTAGCTTCCTCGACAGTACCTAAATTTTCAATTATCTGTTTTTCATTTTTTTCTGTTAAATATAGAGTAACCCTAAATCCAAACGTACTCAAAGGGCTATAATCTCTTTCACTTGCTGAATCACTATTTGAGCTACTATAATAGCGTCCTCCTCTAAAAGCATAAGGGAAATACTCATACTTAGTAATTTCCGTTGTCCATTCATATACATTTCCTCCCATATCATATATATTACATACTGGAGTTGTTTCCCCTGTATGAAGTACTATAGCTTCATTTTCACCTTTTTTTTGAATAACTCCATTTGTATCTGTATAGTTAAATCCTTGATTATAATAATTTCCTTGTATGCTATTTGTTGAGTAGCTAGTATTTATAGAATTTTTATCTATAAAATTTAATGCCGTATCCCATGCATAACTGCTACATAATTTAGTTGTTGATATATAATTATTATTAAACTTTACCGCTTTTGCTAAGTCTAAAGCTATATCTCTCTTTACATCTATGTATGCATCCTTATTTTTTTGTTCTATAGCTTTGTCATCAGAATCTCTTCCAGCTTCATATCTTCCAATATAATAGCCTTTATATTTTGTTATACTTTCTTTTTCATCTGTTGCTACTGTTTCTAAATAATCGCTGTATGTACTTTCTGATAATTTAAAAGCATACCTATCATATTTTATACTTTCATTTGTACCATCTATTGTACATGGTATCCATACAAATTGATTACCTAACTTGCTATTTGCTAAATCGTCATTTTCTTTATCCGATATTACTAATCCATCTTTTATCGTTGTTGCATCAGTTACTACGCAAAATCCCTCAGGTATTATTGCTACTTGATTATTATTATCTGTATATTTAGTTTTTTCGTTGCTATTTATCTTTCCTTTAACTGTTTCTTGCAATGAATCTTTATTTTCTTCTCCTTGATTTGATATATACTCTTCTACTTTTGCTAATTTATTTAACTCACCATCTACTCCATTATTATATTTTGTCTTTGCATCTTTTGATTTTCCTATTATTCCTATATTAATTGCTATATTAATTGATACTGATGCTAATATCAATAACACAATAATTGTTACCACAATAGCTATTAAAGTAATTCCCTTGGCACTTTTTACTATTTTTCCTTTTTTCATTTTTTTATTTTTTCCTTTCTGCTTTTGTTTTATTTTTTTATATTCTAATTTTTTCTAATACATTATTATTTTACATTATTCATATTTATTTTTCAATAGTAATAAATAATATATCTTATAAAATAATTTAATTATACAAAATAAAATGGATAAGCATATATTGCTTATCCATCTTTTCAATTATAATAAAAACTATCTGCTAAAAACTATTTTTAATTTTAATATACTTTATATTAATTATCTTACAATCTTTTTCATACAAGTATAAATTAAATTAACCCATGTAGATGAGTTTGGACAAAATCTCTTTTGAACTCCTGATAAAGTTTTACCAGAGTAGCATGAAGCACCTGGTGTTAAATATCTTGTATGTAATAATTTAGCTCCTGCTTCTAATCCTTCTTCTACTGTTGAATATGATATCATAGTTCCACTAGAAGACATCATACTTATATAATTATGCTTTGTTCTATGATTGGATGCTATATTCCATCCTGATTCTCCTGCCATTAAACCACAGAAGAATATTTCATTTATTTGATATTCTTCACATAAATCATATATTATATCACTATTGTCATAAAAGAATTTTGTTGTATCTGCTGATGTATTTCCAATTAAAGTTTTAAAATCTTCTTTTGATATTCCACATCTTTCAGTTAAATCCATATCTTTTGAAATAGTAATATCTTCTATTGATTTATATGTAACATCTTCTGTTGTATTTTGTGTTTTATTTTCTGTTGAATCTGAATCTTCAGTTGTTGTAGCATTTATATCTGTTACTTGATTGGATGCTAATGCATATCTATTTATTGATGATCTTGATGTTATAGTTGTATTATTTTCTCTTGAAAATGCTTCTGCTAATTGTGTTTGACTGTTTAAATCATTTTCTTTTGAATTTTGATTGTTTTCTATTGATTCTTGGTTATTTGTTAATTGATTTTCTATGCTGGCTATTTCGTTTGTATTATTTGAAATTAATAATTGTGTGCATACTCCTAAAACAATTAATATGAAAAATATAATTGTTATTTGTCCAATTTTCAGCACACTTTCACTATCTGATTTCATTTTTGTATAACTCTCTTTCCGTCGTTTTTCTATTTTTGTTTGCTATAATTTTTATTTTTTTATCAACGACAAAATTAATTATACCATATTTTCTTAATATAGTCAAATTTTGTGCTCTCCATATAAGCTTTTTGAGTTGTGAAATAACTTAAACTCCAACATAATTTTACAAAATTTCACTTACTTTTTTGCTAAAAAAATCAGCATAATTACTAATAATTATGCTGATTTGTTATATATATTATATTTAAATATTTTATAATATTTTTATAATAGCTAAGAATTGTAAAATACTTGCTAATAAAACAAATAGATGAAATATTGAGTGCATATATTTTACATGTTTCTTTTTATTTAATCCATATAATAAAGCGCCTATCGTATATGATAATCCACCTGCTATCATTAATAAGAATCCTGATAATCCCAAAACTTCATATAAAATATTTATCTTAAATATTATGCTCCATCCCATTACTAAATAACATACCATTGAAAATACTTTATACTTTTTTAAATCAATCGCATTTAAAGTAATTCCTAAAATAGCCATTAACCATACTATCCCAAATATTACCCACGCAGCTACTGGTGATTCCTTCATTATGCCACACAATAATATTGGAGTATAACATCCAGCAATCATTAAAAATATTGAGCAATGATCTAATACTTGAAAAACTCTCTTTGCCATCTTTTTCGAGCTCAATCCATGATATATACTTGACATTGTATATAAAAATATTATTGAAAAACCATATACAATGCTACTTGCTATGCCTAATCCATTTGAGTGCAATGTAGATACAATTAAACATATAATTGTAGCAACTATTGAAAATGCTCCTCCTACAATATGTGAAACCATATTAAATATTTCTTCTCCCTTTGTATATTCTGGGAGTTCCCTATCTTTCAATTTTGTTCTTGGCATACTATCTCCTATCTTTTATTTTAGCATGACATTTTTTTATTTGTAACCTTTATTTTTATATAACAAATTGTTTTTTATTTCTAGTTTCTATTTTTAAGTTTCTAGTAAAATTTTATAAATAAAAATTGTGATACTTATAAATTAAAATAAGCTTATAAGTTTAGTAAATTCATTTGTGTGTATTTTTTGCTTTAGTTATATATAATATTTTTATAATAATATAATATTATTATCATTTCATTTATATAAAATCTATGTTATTATATCATAGATTTTTCATGTTTTTCTTAAACTGACCATGTAGTTGTATTTTATATAATACTTCCAATTAAATCTAATTCATCAACATTATTTATTATAACATTACAAATTTCATTTTTTAAATCTTTATCAGATTTTACTTTTACTAATAAATAATTACTTGTATGTCCTTTAAAATATTCACCATCCTTATTTTCAAATAGTACAGAAACTTGACTTCCTATATAAGATTTATTATATTCTAGTTGATTTTCTTCTGATAATTTAATAAGTTTTTGGCTTCTAATTTCCTTAGTTTTCCCATCTATTTGGTTAGGCATTTTCTCAGCAGCAGTACCTCTCTTAGGTGAATACTTAAATATGTGCATTTTATAAAATTTAATTTTTTTTAAAAATTTATATGTAGTTTCAAATTCTTCTTCTGTTTCCCCTGGAAATCCAACTATTACATCGGTCGTTAAATTTAAATTTTCAAAATTTTCTATTAGAGTTTTCACTGAACTTGTAAATTCATCTGTATTATATCTTCTATTCATTCTCTTTAAAGTATCATCACATCCACTTTGTAAAGAAAGATGAAAATGATTGCATATTTTTTCGAGTTTTGAAAGTCTTTCTACAAATTCTGGTGTAATTAGCTTTGGTTCTAATGAACCTATTCTTATTCTTTGTACTTTCTCAATCTTATTAATTTGCTCTAATAATTCTATTAATCTAAAACCTCCTGATGATAAATCTTGTTTTGGATCAAAAGGTTTATAATTTTTAGAATATCCATAATTTTTTCTAAATTTAGCAGTTTCTTCTTTGCTAAAATCTTTTCCATAAGATGCTATATGAATACCAGTTAATACAATCTCTTTTGTCCCTTCATCTGTATTCTTTTTTATTTCTTCTAATATATTATTAGGCTCTCTGCTTCTTACTTTTCCTCTTGCATATGGAATTATGCAATATGTACAGAATCTATCGCAACCATCTTGTATTTTTATTATAGCCCTATTTTCTTCAGTATATGTTGTTGTTCCAAAATCCTTATATTCATTTTGATGCATAACATCAGAAACTATTGTTTCCTCTTTTTCAGTATTATCTTTATTCTCTTTCAAACTTGAATCAAAATTGATTTTGCTTTCTATTTTTTCATAATCTTTTTTATTAATGTTTTTTTCAATTATAAAATTATTTACGATTTCTACAATATTATTTTTTTCATTTATTCCTAAAACAATATCTACTTCAAATATTTTTTCAATTTCACTTTTTGCAACTTGTGCATAACAACCACATGCTATTACTATAGAATCTTTATTTAATTCTTTTGCTCTTCTAATAAATTGTCTTGATTTTCTTTCTGCTATATTAGTTACACTACAAGTATTAATTACATATATATCAGCAATCTCTACATTTTCTTGATTGTTAAAATCATTATTTTGGTTATCTTTCATATCGTTATTTTTAGTGTTTCTAATAACTTCGTATCCACTTTCTATAAACTTTTGCTCCATTGCATTAGTTTCATATTGATTTGTTTTGCATCCTAGTGTAAAAAATTGTACTTTCATTTTAATTATATTTCTCCTTATACTTCATTCTCTATATTTAATAATCTATTATATTTTGAAACTCTATCTGTTCTACATGGTGCACCTGCTTTTATTTGTCCTGCATTTATAGCAACTGCAAGATCTGCTATAAATGTATCTTCTGTTTCTCCAGACCTATGTGATATTACTATGTTATATCCATTTCTTCTCGCTAATTTTATCGTTTCTAATGTTTCAGTTAATGTTCCTATTTGATTTGGTTTTATTAAAATTGCATTAGCTACTTTATTTTTAATACCTTTTTTTAGTCTTTCCTTATTAGTAACAAATAAGTCATCTCCAACTAATTGTATCTTTTTACCTAATTTTACAGTTAAATCTCTCCATGCTTTCCAATCTTCTTCTGCTAATCCATCTTCAACTGATGTTATTGGATATTTGTCTGTTAAATTGACTATATAATCTATCATCTCTTCTTTTGTCTTATATTCTTTCGTCTTCCAAAAATAATATCCTTCTTTTTGTATTTTTTTAGCTTCTTCTCTCATCTCACTACTTGCAAAATCCAGTGCTATTGATATATCTTTTCCAGGTTTATATCCAGCTTCTTCTATTGCCTCAATTATTAACTTAATCGCTTCTTCATCATTTTCAAGATTTGGTGCAAATCCACCTTCATCTCCAACAGAAGTCTGTAATTTTTTTTGTTTTAATATTTCCTTTAATACATGATATGTTTCAACACTTATTTGCATTTTTTCTTTGAAAGTATTACCACTAACCGGTATTATCATAAATTCTTGAATATTAAGATTATTATCTGAATGCTTTCCACCATTTAATATATTCATCATTGGAATTGGAATTGTATTTCCACTTATTCCTCCTATATACTGATATAATGGCATGTTTATTGTATTAGCAGCAGCTCTCGCTATTGCAAGTGACGTCCCTAATATTGCGTTTGCACCTAATTTTGATTTGTTATCAGTTCCATCAAGTCTAATCATTTTTTTATCTAGCTTTTCTTGTTCAAAACAATTTTCTCCTTTTAATATTTTTGATATTTTTTTGTTAACATTCTCTACTGCATTTTCTACACCAAATCCATTATATTCTTGCATATCTCCATCTCTCAATTCAACAGCTTCAAAACTACCCGTTGATGCCCCAGATGGAATTAGCGCAGTTCCTACAATATCATTTTCAAGTCTCACAGTTACTTGTATTGTAGGATTTCCCCTCGAATCAAAAATTTGTATTGCTTCAATATCTTTTATTGGCATTTCTTTCATAAATTTCCTCCAAATCTGTATTGTAGTAATAAATTGTTCTACTTTTTAACTTTTAATACTACATTTATTTTATAAACTTCAAATTCTTAGTATCTTTTTAATTATACATTAATTTATTTTTGCTCTTCACATATTTTTTCTGTAAATAAATCCAAAGTTTATATTCTATTACGAAATTATTTCCAATAATTATATTTTTATTCTTTTTTTACCATTTTATAACTTCTACATTTGTTCTTCCACTTTTAGTATTTCCTAATATTTTATTAATTTTAAATCTTCCTTTTCCTCTAATTGTAATCATTGTATTATCCTCAATTATTCTAGTTCCTCGAATTTCTTCTTTAAAATTTACCATAACTCTTTCCTGTTCTAGCAACTCCGAACTATCACTTCTCGAGCATCTTGCAAGTTCACCAATAATTGCATCTAGTCTCATAGATGCAACATTAATTTTAATTATTTCATTTTTAGCTGGAATATATTTTATTTGATTAACTGTTAGTGATTCTATTTTTGCTTTTTGAAAACGTGTTAATTGATTTATATTATTTATTATAAAGTCTTTAATATCATTTGAAATTACAATATCCGCCCCATCATTTCTAACTAATATATCCCCTATTTTCTCTCGTTTTAAGCCGATTTTCATCAATGCACCAAGATATGTTCTATGTTCAAAAGTTCCCCATAATTCTTTTGGTAATGTCACTCTAATTATGCTCATAATCTGATTATAGATACTTGTAATCATTTGATTATTAGAACTTTCTGAAATATCTTTTATATTTTCTAGTTCCATATATTCCTCTGAAATTAAGATTAATATCGTTCTTTCCGCTTCAGGAAAGCCTCCAAAAAATTCATAGTTAATTATTTTTCTCTTTTGAAGTGTTTCACTTACCAATTGTTTCTGTGCTAAATCGAGAAAATTGGTGTTTTCAAATCTATTTCTCGCTTTTACAAATTTTAATTTGTCCAACACTTTTGAAATTAGCAATTTATCATCTTCTTTTTGTTCTTTTGTAATTTCATTTATCTTATCCATATTATTAATAATCAATTATAGTTATACCTTCTATTTAATTGATTCCTTTCAATTATATTATAACATTTTTCTTTTACTTTTAATATTATTATAACATTATTTTAATTCTTTAGCATATCTTTTATATATTATTAATTAATTACAATTTGTTATTATTTTCCTTGTAAATTTTTAAATTATGTGATATATTATTTAAGTACAAATTATTGGGGTATCGCCAAGTGGTAAGGCATCGGACTCTGACTCCGACATTTCCTGTGTTCGAATCACAGTACCCCAGCCAATAATATACTAATCTCAGCTTATCTGCTGAGATTTTTATTTTTACTATACTTTTTTTTGATCAATCTTATACAAAAAGTCCCCCCGGCTTATTAAAACCGGAGGGGAGGAAAAGAGGAAAAATTATGCGAAATTGCATTAGCCAAAGTTACTTTCACCGCGTCAAGTGTATTAGCTAATGCATCTTGTTAGTTAGTTTGTTAGCTTGTTAGCTTGTTTTGTTTTGTTTTGTTTTGTTTTCTTTTCTTTTCTTTTTTTAACTTATATATATAATATCACACATTATGTAAATTTGCAATACTTTTTGCTAAAATAATTATTTTTTATTAATTTAATATTTGTAAATAGCTCAAATTTATAAGTAGAGATTAGCTTTTTCACATAAAATATACTTTTATAATTTGCATCTTGCTATTTTTATAAGTAATATTTTATTGCTATATAACA
>JBPOHA010000024.1:0-4929 GCA_052036095.1 Bacillota bacterium | reverse complement strand
ATTTTAATTTTAAAATATTTTTAATATCATTATCTATTATATTATAGGATAAATCCTCTATCTTAGATTTTTTATTCCAAATAAATACTATATCATAATTATTTTCTAATTTATCATTAAATTTTAGATTATATATATTATTTTTTTGATACGCTGATCTAATTACCCTCTTTATCCTATTTCTTTGCACTGCTCCACATAATTTAGTGTTTATAGCAATTCCAAGTCTATTATAATTATATTTATTTTTTAATAAATATATAATTACTTGTTTTCCAATATAATATTTTCCTTTATTAAAAACATTTTTAAATTCATAATTCATTTTTAATGTTTTAATTTTTTTCATTTTTATACCTTAAAAAAGGTCACTATCACCGTGACCTAAATTTTTTATTTACGCACTTAATTTTTTTCTTCCTTTTGCACGTCTAGCCTTTATAACTTTTTGGCCATTAGTTGTTGACATTCTTTTCATAAAGCCATGTTCTTTGCTTGTTTGTCTCTTTTTTGGTTGAAATGTTCTTTTCATAATATAAGCACCTCCACTTCTATTGCTCTATTCTTAATTTTAATTCAATCGTAGTTAATATTATATACCTTTATTCTTCATTATGTCAATAGATTTATATTAAAAAAACTATATTTATTTTTCTTTTTTTCTTGACTAAGCATACATATTTTTGATATTATATACTAAAATTATTAGATACTAAAGAAAATGTTATTTAAAAAAATCTCCACAAAAATCTTTTTCTTTTTGTGAATATTAAATAACTTTTTTTATTTTAGTGTCTTAAATCAGTTTTACATAATATTTTATTGGCTTATAAAGGGGTAAGATAATGTCTAACGAAACTCTAAAAGATTTATGGAATAGGGCAAAAGACCTATTGAAAGAAGAAACTACTGTAATTACATACGAAACATGGATTCAACCATTAGAACTAAAAAGTGTTAGTGATAACATTGTTATTTTAGTTGCTTCTAATTCATTTCAAAGAGATACAGTTGAATCAAGATATTTAGACTTATTGACTAATACATTTAACTTTATAACTAATAAAAAATGTAAAGTCTTTATAAAATTAGAAACTGAAGATACAGATATTTTATTAAATAATGGATTTAATAATAATAACAAATTATTTTTAAATTCTGGTTTAAATCCTAAATATACATTTGAAACATTTGTAGTTGGTAATAATAATAAATTTGCTCAAGCAGCAGCTATGGGTGTAGCAGAAACTCCTGGATCTAAATATAATCCATTTTTTATATATGGGGGAGTAGGTTTAGGTAAAACTCACTTAATGCATGCTATAGGAAATCAAATATTATGTAATAATCCTAAATCAAATATATTATATGTAACTTCTGAAACTTTTACCAATCAATTAATTAATGCTTTAAAAGATCAAGCTACAGAAAAATTTAGGGAAAAATATAGAAGTATTGACGTTTTATTGATTGATGATATTCAATTTATTGCCAATAAAAAAAGTACTCAAGAAGAATTCTTTCATACTTTTAATACTTTATATGAATCAGGAAAACAAATTGTTCTTTCAAGTGATAAACCTCCAAAAGATATAGAACTTTTGGAAGATAGATTAAAATCTAGATTTGAATGGGGATTAATTGCTGATATATCAAATCCTGATTATGAAACAAGACTTGCTATATTAAGAAAGAAAACCCAATTAGATAATATTATTATAGATGATGAAATTTTATCAAGCATTGCTACTAGAGTTGATTCTAATATTAGAGAATTAGAAGGAACTTTAAATAAATTAATTGCAAAAGCTTCTTTAACTAATAGTCCAATTACTATGGAAATGACTGAAAAAGCTATAAATGATATTGTAGCTTCACAAGAGAAAGTTATTTCCTCAGAATATATACAAGATGTAGTAGGAAAATATTTTAATATTAATTCTGCTGATTTAATAAGTGCTAAACGTTCAAATGATGTTACATTTCCTAGACAAATTGCTATGTATTTATGTAGAAATGTTGCTCAAATGTCTTTACCTCAAATAGGAAATGATTTTGGAAAAAGAGATCATACAACAGTAATGCATGCATGCAATAAAATTGATGCTGAAATAAAATCTAATTCAAATACTAAATTAATTGTGGAAAGTGTGAAGAAAATACTACTTTCAACAAACTGATTGAAATTGCTAATGAAACATTTGATTAATAAAATTTCTGTTTGGAGAATTAATGTTTGATATTAAAACTGCAAATTCTTCTTACGGAAAAGCCATATTGGTTATCCACAACCTATATGTGGAAAGTGTGTTAATAACTTGTGGATAATTAATTATGTGGATAAGTTTTTGAATAGTGTGGATAATTAAAAAAGTTTTCCACAAAGTTTTCCACATCGATTTCCGTAGGGTTATAAGTATTTATATGAGTTTTCAACACAATCCACAGTACCTACTACTACTACTACTAAATATATTTATATATTATATAAGAAAGGAAAAAAAAATGAAAATTATTTTTGAAAAAGAAAAAATGATTAAAGCCCTTAATTCCGTAACAAAAGCTGTTGCTATTAGAACAACAATGCCAATATTAGAAGGAATTTTAATTCAAACTAATGATAACAATATAAGATTAACATGTTATGATCAAGAATTAGGAATAGAATATATAATAAAAGATTGTAATGTAGAAGAACAAGGAGCAACAGTTGTAAATGCTATAATGTTTAGTGAAATAATAAGGAGATTACCAGATACTGAAATAAAAATAGAAGTAAATGAAAAAAATTTATTAGTTATTGAATGTGAAGGATCTTTATATAAATTAGCAACAATGAATCCAGAAGAATTTCCAGAACTTCCAGAAATAAATGTTGAAAATTCAATAGAATTAGAACAAAATACTTTAAAAGATATGATTAGAAAAACAATTTTTGCTGTTAGTACAGAAGAAAATAGACCTATATTTACAGGATGTTTATTTGAAGTTAAAAATAATAAGTTAAATGTAGTTGCTGTTGATGGATTTAGATTAGCATGGAAAACAAAAGTTATAAATAAGAAAGTAGAAAACTTTTCTGCAGTAATTCCAGGAAGAACATTAACAGAAATAAATAAAATATTATTAGATACATTTGATATTATTAAAGTTGGGATATCAAAAAATCAAGCTTTATTTGAAATAGAAGATTGCAAGATTGTAACTAGATTATTAGATGGTGAATTTTTAAATTATTCTAGTGTAATTCCAGAAAAATGGGAGACAAGAGTTAAAATTAATAAATCATTAATATCTAATTGTTTTGAAAGAATTAGTTTAATATCATCTTCAAGTATTGAAAAAGAAAAGAAATACCCAGTAAAAGTAAATGTAGATGTTGGAAAAATAACAATATCTTGTACAAATCAAACAGGAGAAGCAAAAGAGGAGTTATTTGCTACAACTGAAGGAAAAAATCTTGAAGCAGGATTTAATCCAAAGTATTTCTTAGATGTATTTAGAAATATAGATGATGAAGAAGTAAATATTGATTTTGGTACAAGCATATCTCCATGCATAGTAAGAAGTGTAGAAGAAGATAGTGATTATAAATATATGATTTTGCCAATTAGGTTAAAAAATGATTAAATTATTTAATATTTATAAATTAATTTTAGTAAAGAATATAAAAATAATTTAATAGAGAAAAAATAATATATAAAAAATGTAATATAAAATAAAAAATTTTTATAATAATTTTAGTTTGTTATATTAATTAAAATTATTATATTAAAAACGAAACTAAGAAGATAATTATCCACATTTTGTACATATAATGTGGATAATTTGGAGTAAAAGATGTATTTAAAAAGTTTAGAAATACAGAATTTTAGAAATTATAAATATCAAAAAATAGATTTCGAAAAAAATATAAATATATTTTATGGAGATAATGCTCAAGGAAAAACTAATATATTAGAATCTATATTTATTTCAGGTTTTGGAAAATCTTTTAGGACTAATAAAGAAAAAGAATTAATAAAATTAGGTGAAAATTTTACTAATATAGAAGTTAAATATGAAAAAAAGGACAGAGATGGAAAAATCAATATTAATATTTCAGATAAAAAATATATTAGCTTAAATGATATTAAATTAAAAAAATTAAGTGAATTATTAGGAAATATTAATTTAGTAATTTTCACTCCAGATGATATTAATATATTAAAAAATGGACCTTCCGGAAGAAGAAAATTTTTAGATATGATGATAGGACAATTAAGGCCAACGTATTTATATAATTTAAATATGTATAATAAAGTTTTAGAACAACGTAATAATTATCTAAAATCCAATATGACTAAAAATACTGAAATGATAGATGTATGGGACGAGAAATTAGCTGAGTATGGAAATAAAATTTATAATTATAGAAATGAATTTATAGAAAAAATAAAATTAAAAATAAAAAAGATTCATTCAGAAATAACTAATGAAGAAATTGAATTAAATTATATTTCAGATTGTAAAGAAAAAAATGAATATTTAGAACATTTAAAAAGAAATAGAAAAATTGACTTAATAAAAGGATATACAACATGTGGAATTCATAGAGATGATTTTAAGGTATTTATAAATAATGAAGAAGTAAATATATATGGATCTCAGGGACAAAACAGAACTGCAATATTATCGTTAAAATTAGCAGAAATAAATGTAATATATGATGATATAGGTGAATATCCAATACTTTTATTAGATGATTTTATGTCAGAGCTAGATGAAAAAAGAATTTCAAAGTTTTTATCAAGTATTAAAGATATACAAGTAATAATAACATGTACTAATGATATAAAAATCAAAAATAGTGTTTCACATAAAGTAAAAAATGGTGAAATAATTGAATAACACTTGACAAATTTTAAAATTAAAAATAAACTAGCTATA
>JBPOHA010000006.1:0-22303 GCA_052036095.1 Bacillota bacterium | reverse complement strand
TCTCCATTTTGATAAATCTATATTAGGATCACTATAATATCCTGCAAATGCTATAATTAATCCTATTTTTGTTATTTCAGATGGCTGTACTTGTAATGGTCCTAACTGTATCCATCTGCGAGCACCATTTGATTCAACTCCTATTTTTGGAATTAATACTGCAAACAATATTACTACTGAAAATATATAAATTGCTTTATACCATTTTCTATATTTTTGATAGTCTATTTTTGAAAAAGCAATCATTGCAATCATACCTGCTATTGCTGCTATTCCCTGTGTTTTTACATATTTATAGCTATCTCCATAAGTAGCAAGTGCAGAAGGAGCACTTGCTGAAAGAACCATAACAATTCCTAAAGCAACTAGAATTATAACCACAATTAAAAGTGGCATATCTATTTTTGTTGCTGTTTTTAATTTAGTTATTTTAGCTGTGGCTCTTTTTTGCATCTTTTCTCCTTCTCATTCTATTTTTTATTTATTAAAATTAATATATATAACCTTTGTAAAAATTATAATTTACATTATTATTTTCAATCTTATCAATTTTTAGACTGCTAATACTCCAATTACACATGCGATTAAAGTAACAAGACTGAATACTGAAACTATTGTAGTTTCTTTCCATCCACATAACTCGAAGTGATGATGAATTGGTGCCATTTTAAATACTCTTTTACCTGTTCTTTTATAATGTGCTACTTGTATTATATCTGATAAAGTTTCTACTACTGGTATTACTGCAATAATTAAGAGCAATAATGGCAATTTTAGATATAATGCAATACCTGCAATAGCTCCTCCTAATAGTAATGATCCTGTATCACCCATAAATATGTGTGCTGGATGCATATTAAATAATAAAAATCCTAATCCTGCTCCAATTACTATACATCCGAAAATTGTTGTTTCCTTAACTCCCCAAATAATTGATATTACTGTTAATGCTGTTAAAATTATTGTAGTTACACTTGTTGACAATCCATCAATTCCGTCTGTAAGATTTACCGCGTTTGTAGTTGCTATAATTACAATAACTGCAAATATAATATATATTGGTGTTGGCATATTTACATATATTTTAGCAAATGGAATATATATGTCTGTTCCATTATGAAATATAAATACTAACATTGAAACATACGTTATAGCAATAATTGTTAGTCCTAACATTTTAGCTTTTGGACTTATTCCATCTGTATTGTGCAATACAACTTTTTTAAAATCATCTATAAATCCTATTAATCCAAATCCAATTGTTACAAATATCATTGGTAATAACCTTGTTGCAATCTCTGGCTGATCTGATGAATATACTAGGTATAGAAATGCGCTTAAAATTAATGTTGCAATTATTAATATAATTCCACCCATTGTAGGTGTTCCTTTTTTGCTTAAATGTGATTCTGGTCCATCTTCTCTTTCTGATTGACCTACTTTTAACTTTCTTAATGCTGGTATTACTATTAACGAAATTATTGTGCTTGCCGCGAAAGATAATAGTAATATCTTAATTTGAAAACTCATTAGTTCTGTTTTCCCCCTTGTATAGAAGTTTTTTCTTTATTACAAATTTTATTATTTTTGTTTTGAAATATTTTTATCATTTTCTCCATCTTTAGCAGTTTTTCCTTCGATAATTTGTTTTATAATCACTCTTTCATCATAAGGATGTTTTACATGATTTATTTCTTGATAAGTTTCATGACCTTTTCCTGCAAGAACAACAATATCATTTTTCTTTGCCATATCTATTGCTTTTTTTATTGCATCAGTTCTATCTACTATACATTCATATTTTGCATTTGTCTTTTTTATTCCAGTTTCTATTTCTTTTACAATTTCATCTGGATTTTCAGTTCTAGGATTATCAGAAGTAATAATCGTATAGTCTGCTATTCTGCCTGAAATTTCACCCATTATAGGTCTTTTTCCATGGTCTCTATCTCCACCACATCCAAACACAGAAATAACTTTGCCTCTAGTATATGCTTTTACTGCTTGCAAAATACTTTGTAAACTTTCTGGTGAATGAGCATAATCAATCATTAATGTTAATCCTAATTTGTTGTCAACTAATTCGCTTCTTCCTGGAACTCTAACTTCTTCCAATGCTTCTCTAATATTTTCTATTGAGCAATTAAACATCTGAGCTATTGAAATTGCTGCTAATGTATTGTACACACTGAATCTTCCTGGTATACAAGCTTTTATTCTTTCATTTTTTCCATTAAATTTGATTTTAAAATCAACATAAGAATTTGTTATAGTTATATCCTTTGCTAATAAATCACATTCATTATCAATTCCATAAGTTTTTATACTGCAATTTGGTACTAATTTTGGAACCCTAATTGTATTTATATCATCTGAATTTATAAATCCATATTGGCACATTGAAAATAACTTTAACTTTGAATTGAAATAATCTTCCATATCGGGATGTTCTTTTGGGCTAATATGATCCTCTGAAAAATTTGTAAATATTCCCATGTTGAAATCACATCCATCAACTCTATGTAACTTTAAACTTTGTGAAGAAACTTCCATAACAACCGCTTCACACTTTTCATCTACCATTTGTGCAAAAAATCTTTGTAATTTTAAACTATCTGGAGTTGTTCTATCACTGTCTTCTATTTTTTTATCGCCTATATATGTTGCAATTGTTCCAATTAAACCAGTTTTGATTCCCTGTTTTTCTAATATTGATTTAATCATAAATGTTGTTGTAGTTTTTCCTTTTGTACCAGTTACACCAATTAATCTGAATTTTCTTGAAGGATTATCATAAAAATTGCACGCACATTTTGAAAGTGCAATTCTTGTATCTGGTGATGTTACAATTGTAATCTCTTCTATGTTAATATTTGATTTTTCTGACATCAAACTTGAGCTTAAGACTTCATCTTCTTTAACTTCTCTATTTGATAAACTTTTAATTTCTGAAGCTACTTTTTTGGCTTGGTCTTCATTTATTAATAATACTTGTGCTCCATTTAATAATGCTTGTTTTATAAATTCATGTCCGTCACTCTCAAAACCTTTGATTGCGACAAACATATCTCCTTTTTTTACTTCTCTTGAATCGCTAGTAATATTTCCTATATCTAAGTCTAGATTTCCCTTAGCTTTTAGTCCTTCTACTCCTGCTAAAATTTTCTTTAATTCCATAATAATATCTCCTAATTTTGAGATTAAAATCACTTAAATTATTAAGACAGATTTTATCTTTTATATTATATACTTAATAATATGAAAAAAGCAATATTTTATACAAATTTTGGGTTAAAAAATTAGTATTTTTTACAAATAAATTTTGCTTTTTAAAAGAACAAAAATTAATATTTTTATATTACTTCAAAATTTTAAAAAGTGTATTATAGCAAATCTAAATTATTATATGTAAATATGAAATCTTAACATTATTTTTAACTTTTTGGTACTTCGAGATATTCTAATACCTCTTTAAATATTTTGCCTGCAACAGGTGCTCCAATTCCTCCTCCAGAGTGTCCTCCCTCTCCTTTTGGATTATATAATGTAACTAATACAACAATTTGAGGATCATCAACTGGTGCAACTCCAATAAATGATGTAATATATTTTCCTGTGTTAACTCCATCTTCTGATGTTCCTGTTTTTCCTCCTATTTCATATCCCTCCACTTTTGCATTTTTCCCAGTTCCTTTATCTACAACAGTTTGCATCATACTTAATACTTCACTTGCAGTTTTTTCTGATATTACTCTTTCTCCTGTTTCTACCGGAATCTCGATATTTTTAGTATCATCTTCATTATTTAAAACTTCAGTATTTTTTGTATTATCGTTATTATCCGTAGCTTCAATATTTTTTGTATCATCTTCATTATTTAAAACTTCAGTATTTTTCTTATCATCTTCATTGTCAAGATTGCTATCAGATTTAGTCGTTATTATTTCTTTTACTACTCTAGGCTTTATATATATTCCTTTATTGGCTATCGTGCAAAGCATTGTAGCCATTTGTATTGGAGTTATTTCAAATCTTTGGCCAAAAGCAATAGTTCCTAATTCAACAGGCCCAACTTTCTCTTCTTTTAGAAATATTCCTTTTGCTTCACCTGGTAATTTTATTCCAGTAGTTGTGAAAAATCCAAATTTCTGTAAATATTTGTAGTATGTATGTACTCCTAATTTTTCTCCTAAGCCTATAAATATTGGGTTACAAGAGTTCATTAAAGCATCTCTTAGACTTTCAGCTCCATGTGGTTTATAATATCTCCAACATTTCATTTTTACTCCTGCTACTTCAATATAGCCAACACAGCAAAACTCTCCTGCTTTATCTGGTGTCGTTATTCCTTCTTCCAAAGCAGCTGAAGTCGTAACTAATTTAAAAGTAGAACCTGGCTCATACGTATCAGATATGGCTTTATTTCTCCATAATCCTTGAACTTGTTTTGTTTGTTCCTCCTGGCTTAAACTTTGGTCAACTGCAAACGGATCATTTAAATTATAATCAGGATAACCAGCCATTGCCAAAATATCTCCAGTTTTCGGGCTCATTATAATAACGTTTCCACCATCTGTGCACTCATTGTCAACACAGGCCTCTTTTAAATATTTTTCAGCAATTCCCTGTATATTTAGATCAATGCTTAAAATCAAATCATCACCATTTACTGGATCTGTATATTCTTCCGATGTATCTTTAATTCTTTTACCAGAAGCATCAATTATTTTGCTGATGCTTCCTTGTTTTCCTTTTAAATACTCATCATAAGTTTTTTCAATTCCATTAAGTCCTTGATTATCTCCACCACAGCATCCTATCAACTGAGAAGCCAAATTGTTATAAGGATAATATCTTTTGGTATCTTCATCTATATTGATTCCATTAGTTATATTATTTTCATTCATCCAAATCCTAAGTTGTTTTGCTTTCTCAGTGTCAACTTTTCTAGCGATAGTTTCTATAGAAGTTTTTCTGCTAATTCTTTTTAAAACAGTATCATAATCTAAATTAAATAATGAAGATAATTCTTGTGCAACTTTTTCCTTCTCTTTTATATTAGTTGGGTTTACCGTTACAGTTTGAACTGTACTACTTACAGCCAATACATTTTTACCAGTAGAGTCATATATCGTTCCTCTACTAGGATTTATTTTTCTATCAGCAGTTTGTTGTTCATACGCTTTTTCTTTTAAATCTGAGCCTTTTATAAACTGCAAATATCCAATCTTGCATAGTAAAATTATTGTCCCAATTACTATTAAAATCATTATATTTCTCATACGTTTTTTTATCGTAATATTCCCAACCACAAAATCACCTCAAGTAATTTTATTCGTTAATTTGTTTTTAAGAACAATTTTATATTATATAAAGCAACTTTAATTTGTTTTCAAGAGCAATTCTTATTATATAAAGCAACTTTAATTTGTTTTATAGTTATTCTCATTATCAAAAATTGCATCAAAAAAAATTCAACCATTTTGCTTATATCAAAATTGGTTGAATTTATTCACCTTTTATCGTTTTTAGAAATTTTTGCCACCAGCTCTCATCATCAGTATTTGTAACTGTATCTTTTGAGCTTTCTGTATAATCTTTCTTTTGTAGACTTACATAAACCTTTTGTGTATTATCAAGTTTTTGCATTCCAAGTCTTTCTTTTGCTTCCTGTTCAATATTATTTATGTTCATTCCTTGTTCTATGCTTACTTGAATTTGTGCATTTTGCTTTTGAATTGCTGCTAACTCTGCTTTTAATGATTCTTTTTGCGTTAATTTTGAATTTATTAATGCATATCGATAACTTATTATAAGTAATACTGTGAATCCTATTATTATATCAACTATAATTCTAGCATTTTTTCTTGCTTCTTTAAGTTTTGCTTTTTTCTTGTCCTCTTCTGTTAAAACTCTTTGCTTTTGAACTTTTTTTCTTCTATTATTTGGTTCAAAATCTGGTTCTAGCTTTCTTGGGCTTGTTTCAAATTCATATTCTTCATAGTATTGTACCATAAGTTATCTCACCTCTTTTCTTTTTATTAATCTTAGCTTCTTCTTTCAAATATTCTAAGTTTTGCGCTTTTTGATCTTGAATTAATTTTTAGCTCTTCTTCTGTTGCTTCAATTGGCTTTTTATTAATTGCTATTCCATAAGACTTTGCTCCACATACGCAATATGGTAAATCTTTTGGGCATGTACATTTGCCTTGTGCATCTGCAAAAGCATTTTTTACTGCTCTATCTTCTAATGAATGAAATGTTATAACGCACAATCTTCCTTTTTCTTTTAAACATTGTATTGAATTCATTATTGTATCATGTAATGGTTTTATTTCGTCATTTACTTCAATTCTTATAGCTTGAAACGTTCTCTTGGCAGGATGTCCATCTTTTGAAAATGGCTTTGATTTTTCTATTATTTTTACTAATTCTCCAGTTGTTTTTATTGGTGCATTTCTTCTTTCAATACAAATATTTTTCGCAATTGATCTTGAGTACCTTTCTTCTCCATATTCGTAAATTATATTTGCTAAATCTTTTTCACTATATTTATTTACAACATCATACGCACTAAATTCTTGGCTTTTATCCATTCTCATGTCTAACTCGTTGTCGCTGTTATAGCTGAATCCTCTTTCTCTTTCATCAAGTTGATAAGATGAAACTCCTAAATCTAGTAATATTCCATCAACTTTATCTATATTTAGATTTTCTAGTACTTCTTTTATATTATCATGATTTCCATGTACTAATTTTAAATTACTATAATCCTTTAATTTTTCTTGAGACGCTTTTAAGGCTTCTTCATCTCTGTCAATTCCAATGAGAAGTCCTTTATCCGATAATTTTTCAATTATTTTACTACTATGTCCTGCTCCACCAATTGTCCCATCAACATAAATTCCATCAGGTTTTATGTTTAATCCTTCTATTGTTTCATTTAAAAGAACAGGTATGTGTTTGAATTCCACTTGCAATACCTCATAATTTTTAAATATTTAGCAGTTGGCATATATTTCTATATGCCAACTGTCTCTAATGTCTTTTGTGTTTTTGTATTTTTTCTTTCGTAATTTTGGTTCTTGTGTTTTTGTCTTTTGAATTTTTGTCTTTTGCATTTTTGCCTTCTACGTTTTTTCTTTCATATTTTGGTTCTTCGTCTTCCGTTTAAATTTATGTATTTATTTATATGTATCATTAGTATATATATTGATTTATCTTCTGCAGCATTTTTTTCTAATCCTTAGTAATCCTAACTTCAGGATTTATCTTTTGTGCCCCAAAATTTTATCATTAGTATATATCCAATTTTCACTTATCGTATGTTAATTCATAAGTATCTTAATTTTTATTCTTCTGTATAATTAAACATATAATGTTCCATCTTTTGCAATTCCAATTTAGGAATTTATCATTTGTAAATTTTCTTCTTTTGCTATTTTAATATTTATTTTATCTTTTGCAAATTTTAACTTTTGTTTTATTTAATCTTTTCTTTTGTGTACTTTAACTTTTGTTTAATTTAATTTTTATCTTTTGTAAATTTTAGTTTCATTATAAGTAAAGTTACTCTTTTTTAAGAATAAATTTTATTTCTAACGATCTATTTTTCTTTAGCATTGCCCTATTTTGGGTCTTATCTTTTGTATGATTTTTCCTTTAGTATTTTCATATATTTTTTCTTTAGTACTTGCTCTTTAATTTTATTATTAAAATTTATCTTTAGTTTTTTATATAAACTTTTACAAGTTATATACTTAATTTATATGCCTAGCATACCAAGGTTCGCCATATTTTCTGCAATTTGATCTGCTGATAAATTTTCTTCACTATTATAATTTTTCCACTTATCTTTGTTCCATATTTCAATTCGTGTACCTACACCTGTAATCATTGCTTCTTTGTCAAGATTTGCATATTCTCTTAAATTTCCTACAATTAAAAATCTTCCTTGTTTGTCTATTTCACATTCTGTAGCGCCAGATAAGAAGAATCTTACAAAATCTCTAGCATTTTTATTTGTTAGTGGTAGTGTTTTTAGTTTTTCCTCAAAGTTGTTCCATTCTTTTTTTGAAAATCCAAATAGACATCCATCTAGTCCTTTAGTAATGATGAATATTTCTCCTATGTCTTCTCTTAGTTTTGATGGCATTATTAATCGACCTTTTGTGTCTAATGAGTGCTCATATTCCCCTATTAACAACTTTTATTCACCTCCATCCACTTTTACCCACTTTGTACCACTTTTAAACATTGTAATACATCAAAAAAAAAAATGCAATAGTTTTTTAAAAAATTTTACATTTTTTATTCTTCGCATTTTCTTTTATTTATTATTTAATTTTAAAGTTTTATTTTAATTTGCATTCTAATTTTTTCTTATCTGCTTTTTCAAATATTTCATCTCTGTTTTTTCTTCTATCTATTACATACGTACTTCCATATATAGTCTTGGCTAAATGTTTTACTGCTGCACCAGCTTCTCCTATTTCCAATGTGTTTTTAAATCTTTCTTTTGTAACATCAACAACTCCTATCGAAATTGATGTTAGTGGAAATTGTTCAATAATTCCTTTTCTATTTTCGACTTCCATATATCCTTTATCGTAATCTTCTTTATTAAAGAATTTTTGTATTTGAGAATCAAACTCTGCTATTATGTCTTGGCATATTTTTTCGTAATCTTCGCCCTCAACTATTGCAATAAAATCATCGCCTCCTATGTGTCCTACAAAGTTTTGTTCATTTTCTCCATCTTTAAGTACATTATCTGTCAATGTTTTTGCTGTAAATTTAATTATTTCATCACCATTTGAAAATCCATAAGTATCATTATATGCTTTAAAATTGTCCAAATCAGCATACAACATAGCAAATTCTTTTCCATTTTGAAGTCTTCTCTTCATCTCCGCTTGGATTTGTACATTCCCTGGAAGACCTGTAAGTGGGCTAACTGTTCTATTTGAATTTAAAAGTCTCATTATGTTTTTTATGCTATAATATAAAATTTCTTTATCTATAGGTTTTTTCAAATATAATTCAACGTCATTTCTTAGTATTTCAACTATATGTTTAGTTTCATTATTAGAAGATACTATTATTATTGGAGTAATAGTATTATTTTCGTCACTTCTGATTGCTTTGCAAAAATCTATAACATTTTCATCTTCTTTTAGCTCATCTTCATTAATAATTAAAATATCAGGAATATTTTTTAATATACTGTCAAATTGTTCCGGCATAAATTTCTTTATGCGTATTGTTTTTTCTACTTTAAAAGCCTCTGTTAGTTCATTTTTTAAATCCTCATATCTGTCTATTATATAGATATATTTCATAATTATTATACCTTTCCATAATTATTTTTTATTTACATGCTAGCTGCAAGTTCTTTTGTTTCTGATAATCCGTTAACATTAGTTACTGTAACTTTTATCTGATGATCACCACTCTCTAATTTTACTTTTGCATTAATTTCTTTTTGATTTAATGAAGTTTCTCCAGAATCAGTTACATTTCCATCTACATTTACTGTAATTTTGCTAATTCCATAATCATCTTTTGCATAAATTACTAAATAAGAATCTTCTGTGTTGATTGTAAATGTAGGTTTATTAGCTCCTATTATTGTTTCAGTTCTAATTGCTCTGTTTTCTTGTTTGTCTACTGCTGTAATAATTAATTTATTTTGCCCTTTCATTACATCAATTTCTTGTTCTATTTGTTTATCACCTTTTTTAGCATCTATTCTAGTTTCTGTACCATCATTCCACTTATAAGTTAAATATGAAATTTCAGTTTCATCTTTTGCCGTTATTTTAAGCTTAGTGCCACTAACTGATAAATCTATAGTTGGTTCTGTTTCGTCACTTGACTCTTTAATATATTGATTTTGATAATACGTTTTATTTCCATAATAATCAATTACAGTTATTTTTAATATATTATTTCCAATTGGAATTAATATCGTTTGAGTCATACTAACTGTCCCATCGCCTTCAACTGTAGTCGACTCTCCATCATTCCATTTATAAGACAATTCTTTAATTGGTTTCTCCGTAGCTACAGTAAAATTAACTTTGCTACCCACCCTTTCTACACTTACTTGTGGATTGTCAGTTTGTTTTGGTGCGTTGCTTATTATTGCATATGTTGATTTTCCTATAAAAATAAGACCAAATACTATAATCATTGCACAAAATACCTTGATTACTTTTTTTATATCTGCTTTTTCACTTTGGTTGTCTTTTGAAATATCTTGCGTTTTTAAGTTTTCATTATCATAAACATTTGCGTTTGGATAATAACTTTTTTGATTATATAATATATTTTGCTTTTCATTTTTATTTATTATTTTTTGCTCTCTACCATTTTTAAAATTCTTATTCGGTTCATTATTGTTTTGTAATGTAAGAATTTGGTTCATTTTTTCACCTCATTTTTCATTAGAACTTTTAAATTTGTTTAATATTTTCTTGATATAATATCTTATATCTAACTTTCTCGTTTGAATTATAGCATACCCATTTTTCAATGTAAACATTTTACAATAAAAAAGATTCAAAAATAATTTAAAATTGCTAATTATTTTTGAATCTATTTTTAAACATATTTTGGAATTTATTTCTAACTTTTATGTTAAACTTTTTTAATATTATTTTTTACAAAACATATTTTTTAATTATAAATATTCCAGCTCCAATTATTGCTAAAGTTCCACTTATTAAAGCTATATACTTAGGAGCAGAACCTGTAACTGGTGTTAATAGTACCGAAGCATCATCTATATCATCTTCTCCTGTTTTAAGATTATTTGGAGTTGAATCTATATCTGGTGTACCACTATCGTTTTTGTCCTTACTTATTTCTGCTATATTTGTCATAGTTTTCATATTGCTTTCACTATTTATCCAAGTAAGAATTACTTCTACTGTGGCTGTGTCTCCAGGTTGTAATAATTGATCTTTTAGTTGATCAGTTGTTATCTTTCCGCTTGCTTCTGTCCACTTTGGATTATCAGCCTGATTAAATTTTAATCCATCAGGTATATAATCTGATATTTCAGAAGCGTACCCTGCAATTTCACCTTCATTTTTTATTCTAATGCTATAATTAAATTTAATTATTGTATTTTCTATTCTGTTTTTGTTTACTTCTACTTTTACAACTGGTTCTGGGTCTTGTTCTGCATAGTGATCTGTGTCTTTAACTTTTTCAACACCATCTTCTATTAATATTACTTGTGTTATCCATTTTCTCAAAGATAAGTCAAAATACTTTACATATATTTTTTCAATATCTTGATCATCTTCTCCTTCATTCCATTTGTCTGGGGTTGAATCTATATCAGTTACATCTTTTCCATCTTTGTCTGAATCTTTGCTAATTTGTGCTTTGTTAATTATAATTCTATCTGATGTATTTGGTTGACTTACTTTAAATGCAACTTTTACATCTAAATATCCTGGTGTCTTTGTGCTTGTTGAGTCAAATGCTTTTAATAGATTTGATCCAGATGTTACTTCTTGTGCTTTTGATAAATAATCTGTAGTAATATATGATGCTTTACTTGTATCAGTTGTAATATTTCCTTGTGCATCATACATTACCCATCTATAAGTTTTATTAGTTGTATTTTCTGGTATAAATACTAAACCTACAGGTACGTCATCTTTTATCTCAGTTGCATAGCCATCTTTAGTACCTTCATTGTATATTCTTAATGTATATACAACTATATCATTTTGGCTTACTCTTATTGGGTCTTTTGAATGAGTATATGTCATCGTAGTAACTTCTTTTCCATCAACTGTTGTTCCAAATTTTGATGTATCTACCTGTGGAATTCTTGATGTTACTTCTGTATCATTTACTGCTGTTATAAATTTTCTTAAGGCTAAATCAAATTTCTCTAATATTATTTTTTCAAAATCATCATCATCTTCTTGCCCTTGATAATAATAGCTTTTATCCGTCAAATCTGATTTGTTAGTATCTTTTCCTTTATATGCTGGTAAATTTGTATCTGATGGAATTGTAGCTGTTTTTGCATTGTCTCTGTCAGCTATATTAAACTCATTACTACTCTTTGTAATTTCTGCAATATTTGTAATTTGTTTTAATGTTGGCGCTGTTGCCTTTACTTTGCATTTAATTTGAAGATCTTTATAGTCAAGTTTTGTACCATCAAATGCTTTTAAAATATTATCAGTATCATTTGCTTTTGATAATTTTGACGTTTTTATAGTTCTTTGTGTTGTATCTGAAGTATCTATTGTCCAACCATAACTTGCATTAAATTCATCATTTACAAATTCTAGCTCTTCTGGTAAGTGGTCAACTACTTCATCAACATATCCATCAATTTTACCCTCATTATATACTCTAATTGTATATATTACAGTATCACTTGCTGATACACTTATAGGCTCTTTTGTGTGTGAATATAAAGCAGTTGTGCTAGTTCCACTAATTAGTGGGGTTACGTCTGTTACTGGAGCCCTATCATATACGCCATTTGTTTTTAATTCTCCATCATTAACTTTCGTTATAAATTTTCTTAATGATACATCAAAATACTTTCCTGGTAATTTTAAATTTTCATAGTCATCATCATCTTCATACCCTTTACCTTTTTCTGATGTTCCTGGAATATAGTTATTTCTTTGTGTATCAGTTACATTGTTAGGTATAGAATCTCTATCTGTTACAGCGTTTCCACTTGAGTCTGTTTGTTTTGTTATTTCTGCAACATTTTTTAAATAATTGTCTGTTGATGCTGTTAATGCAGTTACTTTACATTCTATTTGTACATCTTTGTAATCTATTGAATAAGTTCCAGTTGTTGGAGCACTATCAAATGATGATAAAACTGTATTTTTTAGATATGTGCTTCTAACTAACTTAGAATTTGTACTATCTGCTGTCCATCCATAAGTTGTATTAATTGTACTTTCTGCTAATGGTACTAATTCCAATCCTGTTGGTAAGTAATCCGTTATTTCTGTTGCTTTGCCATTTAGCTCACCTTCATTATATATTCTAATTGTATATACTACTTTATCTCCTGTTTTAACCTCTAAAGCATCCTTTGTATGCGTTTTTACTGAAGTTGTCCCATTGTCTAATGAAGATGTTTTAGTTGCTAATGCCTTAAGATCCGTTTGTGTTAACTGTGGTTCTCTGCTAATAGTTGGAGCTACATTATTAATCTTAGTAATAAATTTCCTTAAAGCTAAGTCAAACTCTGGTTTTACTAAAGTTTTTGTATCAGTTCCAGAATACTGTTCTGCCTTTTTTTCTACAATAACTACTGGTTGATTTGAATTAACTAAATTAGCTGCTGTTGACCAGTAAGTCTCGGTTGTTGTATTGTAATCTGCTACTATGTCAATTTTTATTTTTGATATAGATGTAGTAGTTGGTAATGAAATATAAAAGTTTTTATTTAAATTGGATTCTATTTTTGTAGAAGTTGTCGTTCCTGTTAATTCTGTTGTTTTGTCTTCGCCTAGCAAAGTTACATTTGTTAATTCAGTTGTTCCATCAGATACTTTTGCTGTTAAAGTATAAGTAGAAGAATTCGTTGTTGTAATTTTATATGGTCCTATTAAATAATTGCTCCCTGATGTTGTAGTAGTAGCACTATCTTTTACAAATGCTATTGGTGAGTTTGATGTTGCTGAGCTGTAAGTATATCCTTGAGTTACTGCTTTTTCTGCACCATCTATTAAGTAATCATATATTAAACTTATTGGATCGTCTACTAAGCTTGAATAATATTTAGATGATAACTCTGTTTTTGTACTTGTATTAGTTGATCCAACTCTTAATGTGTTACTTTTAGTTGGATTGTATTCACCTGAAGGATTTGTATAATACCAAATAGCAGTTTGTTGTATAACTTCCATTACGTCACTAAATTCTGCTTCTGTCATAACAGCTACATCGCCATTCATTACTTTGCTCTTTGTAAGGCCTACTGCTGTTAATAATTTATTTACTGATGAAGAATCTGAAGTAATGCACATATTTTCTAAAATCCACATTAATTTATTATATGTTGCAGTATCTGTTGGTAAAGCTGCCTTATATGTTGAATCAATTGCATCTGGGCTTTTCATATCAAAATATTGTGTATATGGTACAATGGATCCCGATGAACCTTCAGACCCAAATCCAATTCCATCCTTTAAGCAATATATCGATGCAGTATCATCTGAAACTGTACCGCTAGTACTATTATATTTTACAATCTTAATTACTGGCTTTTGATTACTTGATTGATTTAATGTTGCATAATATCCTGTTGCTCTTCCATTTCCTTTTCCATATAATCCTAAATATAAAGGATTTGATGTTGAATCTGTCGCAAAGCTAGTATTTTCCATAGTCATCAATACTGATACCATTATCATTAAAATTCCGGATAACATTGCTCCAATTTTTTTTACTTTTTTCATTATATTTTTTTCCTTCCACTATACATTTCTTTATATATAATTTTATTTTCTTTTTGGGATTTCCGTAGTCATTTTGCCATATTAATTCCACTTTCACTTATATTTTATATTATAGTATATTTTTTCCATAAAATCAAGTTTTTTTAGATATTTTAATATTATTGTAACATTTTTTTTTAATTTTATTAAAATTTTATAATAAATCCAAATTTTTAAAAATAATATATCTTTTTTAATTTAGCAAATAAATTTATTTGCAAATCTAAATTTTCTATTTGCTTTATATTCTTAATTCATAAATACTTTTCCAAATATATAGAAATAATCAAATATATTCTTTTTATACACATCATATTTTGCTAAAATTGGCAATTCTTCAATTATTTCCTTTCCCTTCTTTATTGTTATCGTTCCAATCCTAGTGCCCTTTTTCACTGGTGCTTCTAAATAGGCTATTGAAGTCGTTTCCACACTTATTTTTTCATCTGTTATTACACTTTCAATATTAGCTTGAGCAATTTCGGTTACGAGATTAGAATTAGATTTATTTATATAAATTCTTTTTTCATTTATATTTTTCCATATTTCAAATTCTTCTTGTACATAATTTGTGATATTTTCAACTTTAAAATTATTTGTTACATATTCTATTAATTTTATTGTATCCTTTGCCCTGTCTTTTCTTGTATCTGCACCTAATACAACTATAATTAAATCCATATTATTTCTTTTTACTGCTGTTACTAAGCACCTTCCAGCATTATTAGTAAATCCCGTTTTTACGCCATAAACACCTTCAATATTTGCAAGTAATAATTCATTAGTATTTTTTAATTCTTTTTCATTTCCATTTATTTTAATTGAAGCGTATTGAGTCTTTACAATTTCAGCAAATTTTTTATTTTTCAATGCATAATCTGTAAGTTTTGCGAGTTCTAAAGCAGTAGTGTAATGTTTTGGATCATCTAATCCATGAGGAGTAACAAAATGAGTATTTTTTAGTCCTAAACTATTTGCTTTATCATTCATTAAATCTGCAAAATCTTCTTTGCTCCCAGCAATATATATTGCAAGTGCAATGGCTGCATCATTTCCAGATTTCATCAATAATCCATATAATAAGTCATTTACTGTAATTTTATCGTTCTTTTTTAGTCCCAATCTAGAACCACCAGTTAAAGCAGCTTTTTCTTCTATCGTTACTTCTTCATTTAAATTATCGCAATTTTCTAATACTATTATTGCTGTCATTATTTTAGTAGTAGAAGCCATAGCAGTTTCTTTATTATAATCCTTACCATAAACCTCCATTCCAGAAGTTCTATCAAATACTATATATCTCCTTGAATTTAATATAGGCTTAGCTACTTTTTTTTCTTGTACTGTTCCTTCGTTTGAATTCTTTTGAGCAGAACTAGTAAGCATAATGTTTTCTTCATTAATATCGTTCTCTTGAATTATACTATCTTCAATTTCATCTTCATCATCTGCATGTACTGGCATACTTAAAATAACTAAAATACTACAAGCTAAAATAATTATTAACATTGCAAAATTTCTATAATCTTTTTTCAAGCTTCTTCTAAATTTCTTTTTCATAAAATACTTCTACCTTTACACTTTCAAATTATTTTATTAAATTATATGTTGCTATTGTGTTATTTATGAACTTTAATTATATTAAGTATTTACAATTAATTTACCATATATTTAAATATCTATATTTTTTATAGAAAACTTTCTGCTTTTTAGTAGAAACAAAAAAATAAGCAAGTGCTTTGAAACACTTGCTATTACTTGGAGGCGCCTGTCGGAGTCGGACCGACGATCAGAGTTTTGCAGACTCGTGCCTTACCACTTGGCTAAGGCGCCATTTTAATTATTTTATATAATATATTATATTTTTTTCATTTCATAATACGATTATTCTAGCTTTAGATATTTGCAACTTTTTGGAGCGGAAAACGAGAATCGAACTCGCACTTTAACCTTGGGAAGGTTACATTCTACCACTAAACTATTTCCGCTTTTGTATTAACTAAAAATGACTAACTGATTTTTCAGGTAGCCACGCTTTCAAAAAAGTTTAAAAGCTAAAGCTAATGATTTTTTATAAAAAGTTTGTGGAGCGGGAAGCGGGGCTCAAACCCGTGACCTTCGCCTTGGCAAGGCGACGCTCTATCAACTGAGCTATTCCCGCATTTGACTTTGAAAAATCAATAGCAATTTCTATATTACCAAAAATCTTTCAAATTGTCAATATTTTTTCTTAATTTAGTTTGTAAATTCAAATTTTATTTTTCTTCATCTAAAATTAATTTATTTTAATGCAATATTAAAACTAACTACTTTTGTTGCATCTGAAGTTGTATTTTGTGATTCTCCACTATATAAATTTAGTAATCTAACAGTGTTAAGATTTATTTCTGTAGGCGTATTTCCATCATCAAAATATTTGTTAAAAATAAATACAAAATTTTCTGTTTCTCCAGGCTTTAATACTACTTCTGCATTAGTTAAATTACTTGCTGTTCTTTTGTCGCTATTACCTAAATTTAATGTAACTTCTTCTCCAATAGTATTATCGGATATTATTAAATAGCTATCGGTTTTATTTTTAATTTCTACATTATATGCTTCTTTTTTATAGCTTACATCTTTACTTATTACTTTCATTTTTAGATAATTGTCTTCACTTGATAAGTTTAATTCATCATTTTCTATATAACCATTATTTGAAATTTTAAAATTATCTCCATCTTTTGTCATAGATAATTTTTCCTTATATATTTTATAATCACCTGATGTTCCTGTCGCTCCAATATCATCTAAAATATTTATATCATAAATGTATGTTGACTTTACGTTTGAAAAATTTTGTATATTATAAATCTTATTAGTCGTAAATATTTCATCTATATAATTTTTAAAATATTGTACATCATTGCCATATAAATATGTTTTGCAATCATCTGTTAACATATCATATGCTAATTGGTATTCTTTTGTGTTACAATAATCAAAATATTGCTTAATTGTTTCTTTAATTTTGTTTTCATATTGACTTGGTACAGAATCAGATGTTATTACTGCAATGTCTGGGGTATATGTATTCTTCAAAGATATCGTTTTAGGTAAGTTTTTAATATAATTATTTACAATAATTACAATCGCCCATATTACTAGTCCTATTATAATTATTTTACCATTTTTTTTAAAGAATTTCCTTATTGTAAGTATAAACCTAGCATTAAAATTCATATCTTTTCTCCTATTATATTTTTCCTCGTTTGATTTTAGAACAACTAATAATACTTAAAAACTAATTTTTAAAATCACAGCTTAAGTATTTTTAATACAAAACTATTCTACTTGAAATGAAATTTCGTAATCATCATTTCCATTTTCTTTTACTACTGTCGACTGGGATATTACTTTTGTGCTATCAAATGTATCATATATATTTACTGAAAGTATATAATACTCTCCTTGTCTTTCTATATTAGTGTATTCTAGTCTTATCGCTTTAGGATATTTCTCAGTAACATACTTTTTAAAATCATCTAAAGTTTTAAAATAGTTTTCTTTAAATTTAGTGTTTAATTTTAAATATGCTTCTTCATATTCGTTTTTTTCTATGAGTAGTATAAATTGTCCAAAATACGTTTGCATTCTATTTCTTTCACCCATTGAACTAATATTATCCTCTAATGCATTTTTTGTTTTTTCTTCATCATCTGTTGTATTTATTTCGAAATTAGTTGAATTGGTTTCATTATTTGTTATAATATTTTCATTATTCTGACTACTAGTAGAATTTACTATATTAGTTTTATTATTATTATTAAAGTTTTGCTTTTCTAGATGATTTATAAAAATTATTAAATTGCTTAAAAGTAATATTAATACCACAATTGCTAATATTATTTTTTTCAGCTTTTCTCGATAGATTTTCTTTTCCATTTTATTAGTCACCTACTTCCGTATAACTTTCTATTTTGAAATTTGGTACAGTATTACTAGAATTAGCTATAAATACCTTGAATGTTATATATTCATTTGTAGAATATCTTAAATTTATTACAAAGCTTGAATACTCATTTTCTTTTTTAAATGACCTTATTGAGTTACTTATTAATTTTGGTGATTTAGACCATGTAATTTTAATTATTTTTAATGTTATATTGTAGAAATCATCCGCTGTTTGTATATATAAATTTTGCATTTTTTCTTTATTTATATCATAATATTGTTTAATATAATTTTGACTTTTACTTGATATTACCTTATTAATATTGGGAATCTCATTAATAAAATTATTTACCGCATTCTCTAATTCCGCTTCCCCTATATCTCCTTCATATTGTTTGTATAATCGTATATATTCATTATCACTATCAAGCTTAATCTTTGGCTCATTACTTGAAATATTTACGAATAAATTTATATATAAATAACTACCATTTTCATATACTGCTGTTAACTCAAATTTTCCATATCCTTCATTTTCGGTGTACTCCCCAATTGTGGCTGATATATTTGATAATACAAAATCTTTTGTATATGATATATTATTTAAATTCTGTGATATTCTGTATAAACTAGAAAATGAAAATATATTCATTTCATTAAATTTCTTTTGATTTTTATTAAATAGCTTTTCGATTTCTGATTCATCTTTACCTGTTGTTAGTTCACTAATCTTTGGAATATTTATGTTTAAAAAATCTTGCACTGCACTTGTAATATTCTCTAATTTTACTTCTCCTTTATAATATTTTTCGTAAGAACTGCTTAGTCCAACAATAGTAAATTCATCTTCTTTTAATGTTGTATTTTCTATTTCACTAGAAATAAGAGAGGCAGTTGAATTATCTTTTTCAGCTGTTATATTGTAGTATACACTCTGAGATACCATTGCTATTGTTAATATTATAATAATCGCTATCAAAAATTTTTTCATTTCTACCTCTTTTTATTTAATTTTAGTGATTTGTATAAGTAAAGTGCATTGGATCATTTCTACTTGACCAATCTCCACCCCAGTAAAATCCATATTGTTTCCAAATATCTGCTACTTCTCTAGTAATATAATAAGGGCTATTTTTGTCTGGTTGCTCTCCCTTAAGATTAATTGGATTTTCATTAGGATTTATGTCTACACAACACCCATAACTATGATTTGACCTTAATGTAAGTCCAGTCATTGTCCTATAGCAATAGCATGATGCATCGTGGACTGGGAAGCCAATATCTACCATTCCTTCGAATGCTGCCATTATTGCATTTACCAACTTGTAATGACAAGTAATTGAGCAATAACTTTTATTTCCTTTTGTATCAAGAACTGGGACTTTTATGCTTACCATAGCTGCAGAAGCGATATATTCTTCATCATCTCTTGTTGGTACGCCATTTGGGAATAACCATTTTTGTCTATAATCGTTTTCATTGCTTATTGATTTTACTGTTTCTATTGATTCTGCTTCTGATATGCTATGCGTACCACTAGATTGGATAGTACTAGATTGGCTACTAGATTTGGTATTTCCATACTGATTCCCATATACTATGTTTTCTTCGCTTTTTTGCGCAATTTTTAATTTATCTTCATCAGTTTTTGTATATTTTGAAGTCATATAGCTTTCAATATTATCTACTACTGTTTTATCTGCTTTAAACATCTGTATTTGTAAACTGTTTGATCCTTTATTAGTTACTTCTCCTATTACTTCTCCTCTTTTTACATCACCTGATTTTGTAAACTTAATACCAGTTACCTTAATTTGCATTGACATTCCAGCTAATACGTTTGAATCTATACTTTTGAATTCACCTTTATATCTGTAATTTAATATTTTTAAAGTTTCGTCACTTAATACTTTAAAAGTTATTGTTGCAACATCTCCGCTTTGAGTTATATTACAATCATCTGGTGCTACAATTTTTACATTATCGCCTGAGAGATTGCTAATTTTTATTCCATAATCGTTAGAGTCCTTTGTTAAAGTCCCTATTATTTCAGAATTTTCCTCATTTAAGTTATCATCAAATCCTGGCTTTCCATTATCAATAATCCATAACAATACTTGGCTTTCATTTTGTGTCATTTCTTCTTCTGTAAAATATTGCAAATTAACCATTAATTCCTTTAAGTTTCTATATGCTTCATTTGCTTCTTCCGTATCAATTTTCTCTAATATTGTAAATGCTGATAAAGCATTTGCTTTATTATCCGTAAAACTTACAGATTGTTTGCACATTGGACTATCACTATTAGATGTCCCTTCTTCCTCAGCTTTTTTTGCTTCTTTGTATTCTTCAATATCATCCTTAGTTATATCTATTTTTTCGCCTTCAAAAGTATATGAACCTGAAAATTCATCAATATGATCTTCAATATATTCGTTTAATGTTGCTGAAGATATATTTACTGATTCTCCATCATTAGACGTTATAAAAGGAACAAGGAATTGACCAAATGGAATTACATTCCCTATGAGTGAAGCATCAATTTTATATTTTTTTAATACCTTTTCAAATGCCCATGAATCTATGGCCTTAGCTATAGCTATCTTTTTTGCAGTAGTTATAGTTCCATCATATTTATAATATTTACTTGAAAATATTGTTTTTATATATTGATTTGGTCCATTTGTTTCTGGTTCACAAACTTGATAATATATACCTTCATCTGACTGTAATTCAGCATTTAACGTTATATTATATTTTTGTGTTAAAGAAGATTCCTCAGGTTCATATTTTATAGTTTTAGTAGCTGTTTTTGTTTTCTTATATGCTCCATAGTTATATCCATTAGTAAAACTTATATCATCATAATACCAATGGTTTGTTACACTATCAATATATGGCCAATAAGTATTAGTTCCTTGTATACCCTTACATATAAGAGCAGCCAACTCTCTAATTTCTTTGTATGTTAAATCTAATCCAAGTACATTCATATTACCACTAGGTGTATCTGAATCATTTGAAAAACCTGCTAAAGATTTTAGTGCTATAAAATATAGCATTTTCTTTTCGGTATCATCCTTAATTTTAGCTAACTTAGCATTATGTTTCTTTATTGCTACATCAATATCATCTTGCCCTGTATAATTTTCTATGCTATAATAATTATTTAAATATAAATCTACAAATTGGTCCATATTTTTTTGTGCATCATTTTTATTAGTCGTACCTGATGGTGTATTTTCAAATTTTATATCTCCCAAATTTACAGAATACTTTACATTTATATCTTGTACATTAATATTAACTTTTGTGTTAAAATGTTGATCAGTTGCTATTATATATGTAAGATCTGGCATCATCGTTGCTAAATGCAAAGATAGAAATAATTCAAGCGGTCTTCCATATATGGCTGTCCAATTTGACAAGTCAAATGTAAAAGTACTATTTCCAAAAAATTTTGCTTTAGTAGTCATATACATTTTTTGTTCAGTTGGATTTACTTTTACAGTAACTCCATTAGAATTATTATCATCGATATTTATTAATCCTGTAGAATATGATGCTGCATCTTTGCTATTTGCAGACACTTTATGAAATATCCCATTTACATTTTGACCTGTTGCATCCCACATACCATTTACACTATAATGTGCTTCTACATACGTAGCTTCATTGGCTGAAATATATACTTGTAAATTACTATACATAGCATTGTTAACCACTCCATACTTTTCAATTGTGGATTCTATTTTATTTATACTTTTTATTTCTTTTGTCTTTCCCTCTGTTTCATCCATACTATCCCCAGTTGTATATGTAACATCAGCAAATCCATAGCCTTGGATATCATATCCCATATTTTG
>JBPOHA010000013.1:0-2622 GCA_052036095.1 Bacillota bacterium | reverse complement strand
CTGCTGCACAAGTCGCCACAGGGCAACGCACACTGACTGCCGTCCGGCGTGATCGCCTTGAGGGCGTAGCGCAGAGGTGAGGGAGCGACCCCTCTGCCAGTCAGCTGGCCACGCAGATCTTCAGCATATTCGTGCCGCCGGGTGCCCCCATGGGCTCGCCGCAGGTGATGGCGTACACGTCGCCCTTTTGCACGATGTTGCGGCTCTTGAGGTGGCGCTCGGCCTGGTCCAGCGCAGTGTCACGGTCGGCACTGGTGTCCATGAGCAAGGGACGCACGTTGCGGTACATGGCCATCTTGCGTTGCGTGGCCACCTTGGGGGTGAGCGCGTAGAGAGGGATGCGGATGCTGTGGCGGCTCATCCACAGCGCCGTGGAGCCGCTGTCGGTCATGGCCACGATGGCCTTGGCGCCCAGGTGGTGGGCCGTGAACAGCGCGCCCATGGCGATGGACTGGTCGATGCGGCCAAAGGTCTGGCCGGTGAAGTCGGCATCGAGCTGGTGGTCTTCCGCCGCCTCGGCCGCGGCGCAGATGGTGGCCATTTCTTCCACGGTCTCCAGCGGGTAGCGGCCTGCGTATTTTATGATTTTAATTAAAATAGTTAAAAATTTATATTTATTCTGTTTTATTTTACTAAAATCATAAACTCCTTATATAATATATTTAGGTTTTTATAAGGCTTTACCAATAAACCTTCATTTATATTTAAAAACTTTTTATATTTTTATTAATGTTATTCTCTAATGTAATAAACTTATTATTTTTATAGTTAATTACACTTACTAAATCTTATATATTTTTATACTTACCATATTTACACTTTAAAATATTTTTTATCCAGACTTCTATATTGTATTGCTTCTGCTATATGCCTACCCTTTATATTATTACTTTTTTCTAAATCTGCTATTGTTCTTGCTACTTTTAAAATTCTATTATATGCACGTGCACTTAATCCCAGTTTTTCAAATGCTATTTCTAAAATTTTTTTACTTTCAAAATCTATTTCACAATACTTTTTTATTAGCTTTGGAGTTAGTTCAGAATTAGAAAATATTTTATCTTCTTTATATCTTTCTAATTGTAATTTTCTAGCTTCATTTACTCTTTTTTTAATTTCTGACGAGCACTCTGTTGATTCTTCTTGAAGTTTTTGATACTTAGCTGGAAGTACCTCAATTTGTATATCAATTCTGTCTAATAATGGGCCACTTATCTTCCCTATATATCTTTGAATTTCTTTGTCTTTACATATACATTCTTTTATTTGTGACCCATAATATCCACAAGGACATGGATTCATAGATGCAACAAGCATAAATTTACACGGATATGTAAGTGATGCATTTAACCTGCTAATTGTTATTTTTTCATCTTCAATTGGTCCACGCAAAACTTCTAAAGTATTTCTATTAAACTCTGGAAGCTCGTCTAAAAACAGCACTCCATAATGAGCTAAGCTTATCTCTCCAGGCTTTGGAATTTTACCTCCTCCTACCAATGATATTGGAGTTATTGTGTGATGTGGAGATCTAAATGGTCTTTCTGTAATAATTGGCTCATCTTTTTTTAATTCTCCTGCTATGCTATGGATTTTAGTAATCTCAATTGATTCTTCAAATGTCAAATCAGGTAATATTGATGGAATTCTTCTTGCAAGCATAGTTTTTCCGTGAACCAGGACTTCCTATTAATAAGCAATTATGACCTCCTGCTGCTGCAATTTCTAAAGCTCTTTTTACATTTTCTTGACCTTTAACTTCCGAAAAATCAAAATTGTTTTTTTCTGTTTTTGAAAAAATATCATTCCAACTAACTTCTTTTTTCTCTAATCCTTCATTAGTTTTTATAAATTCAACTATTTGTTTTAAATTATTGGCTCCATATATATCTATTTCATTTACAATAGCAGCTTCTTTTAAATTTTCTTCTGGAATAATTATTCTCTTAATTCCAAGTCTTTTTGCTTCTATACATATAGGTAATATCCCATTTATTTTATTAATTTTTCCATCTAATGATAGTTCTCCTACAAAGGCAGTATGTTGAAAATCAAATTTTTTTAATTTTTTTTCTTCTATCTGATTTGTACTAAGAATAACTCCAAGTGCTATCGGCAAATCAAAAAATGAACCTTCTTTTTTTATATCTGCTGGTGCCAAATTTATGATTATCTTTCTGCTGAAAATTTCAAATCCTGAATTTTTAATTGCAGTTTGTACTCTTTCTTTTGACTCTCTGACACTAATATCTGGAAGTCCTACTACTTCCCATGTTGGCATTCCTCTTGATATATCAACTTGCACATCAATAATATTTCCTTCAAGGCCATATAAAGACATACTTTTGACTATTGATAACAATAAGCATTCCTCCTTTTATATTACATTTTTTAAAAACTGTGGGATTTAAATTTGAAATAAAACTTTAAGAAATAAATTAAAACACTACTAAATTTATGTATTTATTTTATATGTTATTAAAATATTTATATTCTTTATAACACCTTTATGGATTAATGTAAATAAAAATCGTTCGTCAAATCTTTATATAATTCGACAAACGACTCGTTTAATATTTAATTTTATTAATATTATATATATTATATTTATATTTTTTATAT
>JBPOHA010000070.1:0-6075 GCA_052036095.1 Bacillota bacterium | reverse complement strand
GCTTGTGCTAAATTGTTTGAAGCTTCAACTTCTCCTGCTGCCTTTGTTATAACAGCTTGTTTTTCTCTTTCTGCTTCTGCAACTTTTGCAATTACTCTCTTCATTTCTTCTGGTAAAGAAACATCTTTTAATTCTACATTTTCAACTTTTATTCCCCATGGGTCTGTTTCTTCATCAACTATTTTGCACATTTCTGAACTAATTTTTTCTCTTTCTGATAATAATTCATCTAGAGATACTGATCCTACAACATTTCTCATTGTTGTTTGTGCTAATTGACTTACTGCATAATTAAAGTTTTCTACTGCTATTATTGCTTTTGCTGCATCAAATACTTTGTAATATAATACTGCATTTATTCTTATTGATACATTATCTTTTGTTATAGCTTCTTGTTCTGGTACATCGACTGTTTTTGTTCTTACATCAACTTTTCTGAATGAGAAAAATATTGGTAATACTACATGCCATCCTGGTCCTAATATTTTGTCAAATCTTCCTAATTTGAATAATATTCCTCTCTCATACTCGTTTACTTGTTTGATTGATCCTAGTATTATTACTGCAATTAATACTAATAATGTGGTTAAAAATCCTGTCATTTCCTTTTCCTCCTCTTTCTTTTTGGTATTTTAATACTTTTATTTTTTAGAGCCTATTTGCATTTTGATAATGCATAAAATTTATTATTTTTTAATAAATTCTACTCTAATTCTAAGTATTCATTATAAGTTTGTTCTTTATCTATAATTCCATCTTTTTTAATATCAATTACCCTATTTGCAACAGTTTGCATTAATTGATGGTCATGTGATGTAAATATCATATTCCCTGGGAATTTTGTCATTCCTTCGTTTAATGCTGTTATAGATTCCATATCTAAATGGTTTGTTGGTTCATCTAATATTAAGAAATTAGCTCCTGATAACATCATTTTCGATAAAACACATCTTACCTTTTCTCCTCCAGATAATACGTCTACAGCTTTTAATGCTTCTTCTCCTGAAAATAACATTCTTCCTAAGAAACTCCTTACAAATGTCTCATCTGGATCTTTTGAATATCCTCTTAACCAATCTGTAATACTTTCTTTTCCTTCAAATAAGTATCCATTATCTTTTGGAAAATAATTTGTACTTATTGTTGTTCCCCATTTTATTTCTCCTTCATCTGGATCTAATTCTCCCGATAATATTTGAAATAAGGTTGTCATAGCATTTTCATTTTCTGCAAGTACAGCTATTTTATCATTTGCCTTTACTTTGAATGAAATATTATTAAGTATTTTTTCTCCATTTATAGTTTTGCTTAGTCCTTTTACTTCAAGTATTTCATTTCCTGGTAGTCTATCTGGTTTAAAATCTATATATGGATATTTTCTATTTGATGGTTTAATTTCATCAAGTTCAATTTTTTCAAGTGATTTCTTTCTAGATGTGGCTTGTTTTGATTTTGATGCGTTTGCACTAAATCTTGCAATAAATTCTTGTAATTCTTTTATCTTATCTTCTTTTTTCTTGTTTTGTTCTCTCATTTGTTTCTGTATTAATTGGCTTGATTCATACCAGAAGTCATAGTTTCCAGGATATAATTTTATTTCTCCATAATCTACATCACATATATGGGTGCAAACTTTATTTAAGAAATATCTATCATGTGATACTACTATAACTGTATTTTCAAAATTTATTAAGAATTCTTCAAGCCATGCAATTGTTTTTAGGTCTAAATCATTAGTTGGCTCATCTAATAACAATATATCAGGATTTCCAAATAATGCTTGTGCTAGAAGTACTTTAACCTTATCCTTAGCTTCAAGATCACTCATTAACTTATAATGTTTTTCTGGTGATATTCCTAAGTCATTTAATAAAGTTTCTGCATCTGATTCTGCATTCCATCCATCTAATTCTGCAAATCTTTCTTCTAATTTTGCTGCTTTCATTCCGTCTTCTTCATTAAAATCGGGCTTTGCATAGATTGCATCCTTTTGAGTTTTTATATCATATAGTTCTTTATTTCCCATAACTACTGTATCAATTACTGTAAACTCTTCAAATTCAAAGTGATTCTGCCTTAAAACAGATATTCTTTCTGTTTTGTCTTTGCTTACTTCTCCTTTACTTGGTTCTAATTCACCTGATAAAACTTTTAAAAATGTTGATTTTCCAGTTCCATTTGCTCCTATTATTCCATAGCAACATGCTTTATTAAATTTAATGTTTACGTCTTCATATAGACTTCTCTTGCCAAATCTAACTGATACGCCATTTACTGTTAGCATTACTTCCTCCTAATTTTTTTATAATTAATCTTTTTTTAGTTAATAATTAATTCCTATTTGCTTCTAAAATCATACTTTACTTTCTATTGTTCATATACTCTTGATTTATATCTTTTCTTATTTTATGTTTTTCTAGCTATTTATATTTTTTTGAAACTAATTTATCATTTTTACTTATTTTTTCTTTTACACTTTCTTTTGCTGCTGTTCCAAATTCGCTAATCATCTTCGTCATTGTTTTCTTTTCATCTTCGTTTAGATTTTTGTATGTAGTAACAATTGTTCCTAAATTTTTCATCCAAATCGATGAAAATTCTTTAAATGTACTTGCATTAGTTGATTCTATGATTTGATATACTGCATCAACAAATATTTTTCTTTGCTCTGGAGTTGTTTCCTTTAGCCAAGTCCTTATGGTTTGATTTAGTAAATTACTTTTATTTGTAAGTTCTTTTACTTGTACTAAATCTTTTCCTAATACTTGCCATGAAAATATATCATGTTGATATATACCTTTTTCAACGCTTTCTACTATTTCATATTTTTCTTCATGCTCTAATACTCTCCCAATTACTGATTCTTGTGGTATATATGTATGAATCTTATCTAATATTCTTTTATATTTTTCACTTTCTGCTACTTTTTTATCGAATCCTGGTCCATCATAATTAGTGACTTCTATTATTCTGTCTTGTATTTTTTTATTACTTGCTATCGCTGAGTAAACTGCTACGTTTCCACCTTTTGAATGTCCACCAATTCTAATTCTTCCTTTATATTTATTTGCTATTTCTTTAGCATATCTAACACCTTCTAATTGCGCTGGTATATTTTCCATAAAGCTTAAGTTAAAGTCTTCTTTCCATCCAACTAATGTATTATCTGTTCCACAATATGATATGTAAAATTCTTTTTCTGATATATGAATAGTTATTGCTGAAAACTGTTTTTCCGCTTCTAAATCTGTATTTGCTTGAAAATCTGTAACTTCCATATTTTTAAATCTATTGCAACTACCCATTTGGGTTATCATATCTTTGTCCCCATGGTAATTAAATTCTTCATCTTTAAATTTTTCTAATTTCTTGGCAATTGATGCAATCGTTTCTTGTGATTTTAGTTGGATTTTATCAAATGGTAAATATGAAAATCTTGATAAGAGCATACTATCAAGCTCATTAAATCTGTCTTGCTCTAGTGTTAAGTCCCCTCTCCACAACAAATAATCATTAATATTTGCCATATAACGCCTCCTGTTTTTGGATAATTTTATATTATAAATCAAGTCACTTTTTTGTTATTTTTATATCTAAAATTCTATTATTTTATTATGCTTTTAAACTATATCATAAAAACCTTAAAAAGGCAATTATTTTAGCTCAAATGATATATTTCCTTTTCCATTTGCTGAATAAATATCAGTAATTGCTCCATTAATAATTGTCATTTGTGGAGATTTATGACCTATATCTGCATCTGCTATAATAGGAAAGTTTTCATCTTTAAATGATGTTTGTATTGCCTCTAAAAAAGATACATTATATGAACTTTTTTCAGTTGCATTTCTTCCAAATATTATACCTTTTGTATATTTAAAATATCCTGCCTCTTTGAATTGCCACATAGCCCTTATCAAGTCATCACTTGTCAAATCACAACAATCAAAAAACCATATAATCCCATCTTCTTTATATTTTTCTATAAAGTTCTTAATATTATCAAATGGAGTTGCTATTAATGTTAATATAACATCTAAACATCCTCCAATCATTCTACCATGAAGTTTTATCTCATTTTCGCCTTTTACATTTACCCAATTAACTTTTGTATCTAAGTTATATTCTTCATCTCCATTAATCATTTCTGTATAATTTTTTTCATACATTTCAAAACTATTTTGAGTTAATATGTTTCCATTTAATATTTCAATATTGTTATTTAAAGATTCATGCCACTTTTTTCTCGAAAAAGTTCTGAAGTTATTAGCATATAATGTTGCAATATCAAGTTTAGTTGTTATCGGAAACAATAATCCTGTCATATCAGAATAACCTTGAATCCACTTTATATTTTTACTAATTGTTTTTTCATCAATGTAATTAAGCATCTCTACTAAAAAATCTCCACCAGTTAATCCCATTATCATTTTTACATTTTCGTCTTTGTATAATGCTTCTAATTCTTGTGCTCTTTTAACAGCAGAAGCACTTCTACCAGTGTTTTCAGTTTTACAATCTGGAGTTTCTTTTATAGAGTACCCGATTTTATTAAAATTTTTTGTAGCTAGTTCAATCCTATTAATGTCTATTTCATTACAACTTCCTGCTGATGGTGCTGTTATTCCTATTGTGTCACCTTTTTTAATAAATTCTGGATAAATCATGTTTTTTCTCCTTTTATTTTAGTTTTTAAATTTTTCTGCTACACTATCTATATCCTGTAATTCAAATCTATATTTCTGTTTCACATTAGGATATTTTTCATGGTCAACTTCACTTAAAAACATTTTTAGTGGTCTAACCCATGCACTTCCATCTCCATATAATTTTCTATAAACAACCATATCTTCTTTTGTTTCAGAATATTTCGCTACGTCTATTACTAAATAGTAATCTCCTTTAAAATGTTTGTATACCCTATTAATCTTTAATTCATTCATATTTTTTACTATATAATGAAATCATTCATTATATTAATCTCCTTTCATATGTACTTAGATTTTTTAAAGTTAATTAATAAATGCATATTTTTCTTATAATATATTTTATGCTTATAATAAATATTAAAGAAAAATATATTATTTTTTATTATTATACTACAATTTCAAACAAATTTACAACTCAAAATCATTATGCTATTAAATTTGTATTGTAATTTTTACTATTAATGATTTAATAGATTACTAAATTTGACATATAACAAAATATAAATATGTTAAAAATAATATTAAATAGCTATTAAGTGTAAAATATTAAAACCGCTATATCTTTTGATATAACGGTTTTCGTTTGGTGCACCACCGCGGGATCGAACCGCGGACCTTCTGATTAAGAGTCAGCTGCTCTACCAACTGAGCTAGTGGTGCATTTGTATTGTTGGCTACTTAGTTATTATACAACGGTTTTTATTTTGTGTCAACTGTTTTACTTCATTTTTTTCATACTAAGTTTGATTGTGAATTGTAAAAGTAAATTCTATTTTTATATAACCTTTTACTACTTATTAAAAAATAAGGACTAGTCCGGTAGGAGCGTGTGGTTCATAGCACCTTTGGGTGCTGTGAACTCATTCGCTTCCTACCTTCTTCTCTTTGGAAGCCATACGATTTCCTTTATTAATTCTTTTTCCCGATATTGTATTATCAGGACTCAGCACTACAAGTATAAAGTGACACGAAAACCTATATAGCCGCCAGAAACGCTCGTAGTGCGGTAGAACCTGCTGCCTGCTGGATAATCAGTGGCACTAACGTCGCAATTGCCTCCACGACTGACGCAAGGATAGCTAGCATCGCTACAAGACTCTGTGGTCCACTCCCATACATTTCCTCCCATATCGTAGATGTTACATACTGCTGTGGTTGAGCCTGTTGGTACTAATGTATCTGAATTTGCAGCTTTTGTTTGTTCAGTTCCATTTATGTCTGTATAATTAAATGTTTGACCATAATAATTTCCTTGACTACTATTTGTTGAGTAACTGCTATTTATTGAATTTTGGTCTATGAATTTTAATGCTGTATCCCATGCATAACTACTGCATAATTTTGTTGTTAATGTTGTTGAATAATT
>JBPOHA010000005.1:0-1691 GCA_052036095.1 Bacillota bacterium | reverse complement strand
ATTAAGGAAATACAAAGTGGTTTCTTTAAATCCATTAGGGCTTATTGGACCTCCTGTATGTGTTATTCCAATACACGAAAATTTACAACGCAAAATCAGATTGTAGTCACTTCTCCCATATAAAATAAAAAGATGTGGCTACACAAATTTATACTCAATTTGAGTTTATACTGAATCACAATAAATAATATCTTAAAAATATATAAACATGAGTATTCTTATATCAATAATTGGAGCATTGGTTGCCATTTTAGTGTCTATTATCAGTGCTATATTAGCCAATAGAAATAATATTATATTGCAGACAAGAAAATTAAAAGAAGAGCATTATATAGCATATATTGAAGCGCTCCATAATCTTGCCGCAAACAACAATAATGCTAAAGCGATTCACGAATACACTAATAAAAGGGACAAACTTTTGCTAATTGCAAATGAAGATGTTATTATTAAACTATTTCAATATGAAAATAATACAATAGGTAAAGATTCTGAGAAGCACGATAAGTACCTCACAGAATTGTATAAGGCAATTCGTAGAGATTTAAAATTAAAAAGTAAAAGACTGCCTATAATAAATTTAAAAAAATAATAAAAGGCAAAGCTTTATCCAAAGACCTCATTTGATAAAATGATATAGTATAGAATAGCCAAGAAAAATAAGTAATAAATAACTATATCTACTGATTCTGCAAAAGTTTTGCCAACTCTATATCAAAGTCTTTTAATAGCTCGGATTTGATAACAAGCCCCAAATTATTAGGAATCGATGTAATAGTTGTTGGAATATTTGCAAATTGTATTGTTCCTTGCGCAGTATGTTGAGGTCCTGCATGAAGAATTCCAAGTAAAAAGACTCTAGTATTTCCCCAATTCAAATTACCATGTTTATCAACATATCCACCTTCGTTAATAATTAAAACAGGAGAGCCACTAGAACCAGGAAAACATGCAGCATCAATTAAAAACTTCTTCTCACCATTGAAGTCTAATTTTGGATGGGTAGCAGTAATGCCTTTTCTTAAAATAGGCTTATTATTTACGGAATCCCAAATACCATCAGGATAACCAATCATAACAATATCTTCTAATGCGGACAACTCATTTAATTGTGCTTGGGAGGGAATTAAATTCCCATCTAAAGGAATAAAAAATGGTTGAATATTTTTTGCTTTTAACATTTCAACTATGGGTTGGATTGGCATGATACACAAATCAACATTTATCGACGGATGAAAAATCCAAGACTGTCTAAAATCAGTTACCTGAACTCTATGTAAGTATTCTATACCATTTTCTGCCTTGCATGTAATAACCAATGTACCAGTTATACCTCCATCCACAACATGCTTATTAGTCACAATGCAAGGAACACAGCCATTGTTGGCAGGTTCTTTCATGAAATTATAGAAGAAACCTGTTCCTGTGCAAACGCCCTCACTTGTTTGGCACTCTATTCTTATTGTGGAATAACATATTTGTTCACTTAAAGATAAATCCATGATTACTATTTATTTAACGATGCAAATATAATATATATTTTCAAATAAGCATCTTTTTTTCTTTTTTATTTTTAAAAGTGCTCATTACACCAGCCAATTACCCACCCCATCATCCAAGGTGGGGATACTCCCCTATGGGATAAATGGCATAAATGAATGCCCATTACTCCTCCTTCCCATTTGATAACA
>JBPOHA010000039.1:0-47541 GCA_052036095.1 Bacillota bacterium | reverse complement strand
CTGCCTTTGAAAATAATCCATCTGCTGAAAATATCACATTTATTGTAGCTGCACTTAATATTAATAGCAATATTATTGTTATTACAAGTGCTATTAAAGTTATTCCTTTGTTATTTTCTTTCAATTTTTCACCTCTTCTATGGTAAATTTATTTGCTTTTTCTTTATTTTATATCTAACATTATATAATATTTTTATAATACTTTCATCAAAAAAATATAAATGTAATTTAAATGTAATCTTTTTGCAATTTACTTATATAGAACTTGTACTTGATAAATTCCTTCACCTTTTAATTCTATACTTTCTACTTTTTCATTATTAATAATAATATTACTAGTTTCTTTCAAGTTATTTACTTTTTTATATGTTATCTGATATGTCGCATTTTTCCACTTTATATTAGTTTCAAATTCCTTCCAGCTCTCTGGTACGCAAGGAAAAATTTTCATAATATTATTGTTTATTTTTATTCCTAAAATATATTCGACTTGTGCATCATAAAGCCAACTGCTAGAACCTGTATACCATGTCCATCCTCCTCTGCCTGCTAAGTTACCTTCACTGTATATATCTGCTGAAATTACATAAGGTTCTACTTTGTATTTCATTATTTCTTCTATTGATTTTGTATGTTCAATTGGATTTATTTTTTTATAAATATCTATTGCTTGATTATTTCGTGCCATTATTATTTCTGCTATCATTAGCCATATTGCCGCATGTGTATATTGCCCTCCGTTTTCTCTCATTCCTTTTGCATAAGATGCTATATATCCAACATCATTTTTTTCAAATGGTGGAGTTAAAAGTTTTACTAAATTGTTTTGATTGTCTATTAAATATTTCTCAGCACTTTCTAATGCTATATATTTCTTGTCATTATCTCCCGCATTTGAAATTACTGCCCAACTTTGTGGAATTGAATCTATTTTGCATTCATCACAATTCAAGCTTCCAACTTCTTTTCCATCATCTTTAAATGCCCTTTTATACCAACGTCCATCCCATGCTTTATTATTAAGTGCATTTTTCAATTCCACTTTTATTTTTTCTAATTCTTCTATAATTTCATCACTATTCATTTTTTCTATTGAAAATTTTTTAAGATCATTTATTTTTTGATTTTTAGTTGTATCCATATATAATTTATTAACTATTTCATTTTCTTTAATTTTATTATTTTCAATTTCAATATTGTTTTCATTAGTTCTACTAATACTTCCTGCTTCTGGCTTTTTATTTTCATTGTTTCCACTTTTAATTATAGCTTCGTCTTTGCTTATTGGTTGATTAGTAGAAATATCATTTTCATGTTTTATTATCGGTATAAATTGATCAATAATATAATATAAAAAGAAACCTAGCCATACGCTTTCTCCTAATCCTTTTTCTCCTATTTTATTCATTCCATCATTCCAGTCTCCTGATTTCATAAGTGGAAGATTGTTTTTTCCAAATTTTAATGAATAATTAATTGCTCGTATACAATGTTCATATATATTTCCTTGGCTTCCTATTAAATATTCTCTTACTCTATCAATTTCATTTTCGTTTAATGGTTCTGATTTTAAATAATACGCATTTTCTTTTAAAATTGAGTAATCCCCTGTAAATTCTATATATTTTATTACTGCATATGGTAGCCACAATAAATCATCACTAAATCTTGTTCTAATTCCAAGAGAGCTATCTTCGTGCCACCAGTGTTCTACATCTCCTTCTTCGAATTGATGATTTGCATGTAATAAAATTTGATTTTTTAGTAAATTTGCTGATACGTATCGCATTCCTATCGCATCTTGGAGTTGATCTCTAAATCCATAGCCTCCACTTGATTGATAGAATCCTGTTTTTCCATACATTCGTGATACTATAGTTTGGTATACAAGCCATCCATTTTGCATTGCATCAAATGATTGCATTGGTGTTTTTGTCGTAATCCTTTGTACTTTTTCTTTCCAATATTTTTCTGTATTTTCAAGTTCATTTTTATAGTTGTTAGTATATTTTGCTGATAAATCAATACAGTCTGTTTCTGTTTTTTCGCATCCTAAAACTATTACTATTTCTTTTTCTTCAAGCGAATTTATTGATACTTCAATTTCTTTTTGCTCGTTAATCTTTTCATTGCTACTTATAAATGTTGTATACCATGGATTTTTGTTGTTTTTTATCATTATCATATTTAGATTTTCATTATAAATTTCATGAATATATCCATCATCTTTCTCTCCTAATTGTAATTCTATATCATATTTAATTTTAATTTTTTTATTTATTAATCCTGTATTTTTTAACCTTAATATACTTACTTTGCAAGTGTCTTCTTTTGGTATATATATTGTCAATTCTTGATTTAGTTCATTACTTTCATGAATATATCTACTATATCCAAAGCCATAATTTATAAAATATTCTCCTTCGTCTGGAATTTCATTTAATCCCAAAGACCATTTTTTATTTTCCAATTCAATATATATCATTTCAGAAGATTCATCTGTATATGCATCATTAGAAAATTTCGTTATCCTGTTAGTTCTACTGTTGTTATACCAAGTATATCCACCTAATCCATCAGTTACAACTGTTCCAAATTTTTCATTTGACATTATATTTGACCATGCTACTGGCAATCTATTTTCCTTGCTTTCGCATATCCAATATTCACTATAATCACTAGTAAATCCTCCAAATCCATTATACATTTTCAATTCAAGTTTTTTAGAAAAGTTTTCTTTATTTAATCCTTCTTTATATTTAAACATTATATTCACCTTTCTTTTTTATAAGTATGTTTTAGAATTTTTATTGCTTTCTTTTTATTTTTTGCCTTTGTTTTGATTTTCGCTTATTTGTACTGATAGGCTCCCTCCAGAATGTGCATCAATTATTATATTTGCACGCATTTCAATTACTTTCTTTTCTTCTCTTGATATTTCATTTAATATAACAATTTTTCCTCCATAGTATTTATATTTTTGAATCATATTTTCAATATAACTATCTTTTATTTGTGAGATAATTATTATGTCAGTAATTATATTTTTGCTTAAAAAATATTCATAAGCTTTTAATAATTCTTCTAATACATATATATCATTTTCATCTTTTATTATTATCTCTATAATTGGTTTTTCGCCTGATATTCCATATTTCCATAGATTTCTATTTGATAAATCTATATCAATTTTTATATTGTCTTTTATTGTATCTTTTATATAATTTTTGCTAAATAATAATTTTTCTAACATCTGCTGATATACAGATACATCTTTTCCTTTTACTTCCATGTATCTATTTTCCGCTTCTGTCTGAACTTTTGATAATTCAAATACTCTATTTAATTTTTCTATATTGCTGTAATCTTTTGCATTTTCTAAACTCTTATTTTCGTTAGAGCTAGCAGATATTATTACATATATTTTATTAGTCTTATTTGGTTTTACCTTGATTATCTTTCTCATAGCAACTACTGGTTCTAATGGTTGTTCTATTTTATTATAAAATGGTATTGACTCTTGTATTTCTTTTGGAATTTCATTTTTTTCTCTTTTGCATAATTTTTCTTTGTCAATTTCATATTCAATTTCATTTTCATTGTCAAAAAATGTTGTAGTTACATATTCAATTTTTTCACTATTAATTCTTGGTTTTCTTGTTATTATTAAATATTTATCATTTTGTTTGTATCGTAAAAACATTTTATCAAAAGTAGGATGTGCATTGTATTGTTCTTTATTAGAAATTATTGGATCAAAAGTTGTTGTAACTTCAAGATTTAAGTCAGTTATTCCCTTGTTTTTTATTGATATTTCTTTAATTTCTAATTGGCAATCAGGTGCTATTGTGGTATTTTCTATTATTTTAATATTCCCTTCTTCTATTTTTTCTTTACTAGAATATGAATTATAAGTTATATCTCTTTTAGTATTTTTAAAATTCCATATTTTCTTTGTATTAATGTCTTTTACATATAAGTTAAAATTTTTATAAATAACTATATCATCTATTTGGCTATATTCTTTTCCATCTTCTTTACTTACATTAGTATATTTTCTAGTTGCAATAACATTTGTTCCAGCAGTTCTCTTGTAATCATCTTCATTATTCCTATATCTAATTTTTTGAGTTTTATCCTTTTTCTCTTTTGTAATTATTACATCATCTGGCATTGTTTCTTCTAGCAATATTTTGGTTCCTTCTATTTCAGGATTTTCCATAAATCTTTTTTGAAATATATTGTCATTAATTGCATTATCAATTGAAGTAATTATCATACCTTGATGATGTGCCATATAAGTTTTTACTATTGATTTTTTAGGAAGATAGTCTATTGCATCGTAAAATCCATATTCTCCTATTGCGCCTTCTTTTTCTAATCTATACAAGTTTTCCATTGACTCTTCTTGCAATAATGGTAATGACATTGCAGTTGAATATGGACTTACTACTACTTCATCCATAAGTCCTCTTTTTATTCCAAGCCAAGGTATTCCAAAAGTTTTATATTGATAATTTCCATACAAATCTTTTTTGCTATATGCAGACTCAGACATTCCCCATGGTATGCCTAATTTTTTAGCATACAAGATTTGACTGTTAATTAATAACATGCATGAATCGTATAGTAGACTAAATTTATAAACTGGTATATTAATATTAGGCATTAGATATTCAAAAGCTGTACCACCCCATGATACAAGTCCATTTTTTTCTTTGACTTTTGTTAATGTTCTACTTAAATTGCTCCAATTTTTTTCTGTTACATCTTTCTTAGCAATTGCAATTATGCTTGCTTGTCTTGCTTCAGATGCTAATAAATCATAATATGAATCGTATAATTTATTTTCATTTATATTAAATCCTATTGAAAATAATTCAATTTCGCTATTATATAATTTACTAAAATCGGTATTATCAATTATGCTTTGTATTTTTTGAATTGTTAAATCTACATTTTTTGTTATCTCTTTTAAATCTATATCTATTAAAAGTGATTTTTTATTATCAATTTCTTTTTTACTATTAATTTTAAGTTGAGATTTTTTTTCATTTTCTTTTTTATTTTTAATATCAATTTTTGCTAAATATGAATTTATTAATAACTTTTTTGAATTAATTAAAAAACTTTTTGCTGTATATAAATATCCTACCAAATTTCCACTATCAACAGATGATATATCGAGTGGAATTACAGGTTTTAGAGTTTCAATATCATACCAATTATAAAGATGTCCATTCCATTTATCTAATCTTTCAATAGTATTTATAATATTAGTTATTAAAATTACTGTATCTTCTAAACTTTCAAAGCCCAAATCATAACTTGCTATTGCTGATAAAATTTCAAGTCCTATGTTTGTAGGTGAAGTCCTTTTAATTACTTTTTCTTTCCTATCATCTTGATAATTATCTACTGGTAAATAATTAATCATATTGTCTTTAAAATATTTCCATGTTTTACTTGCTATTTTTATTAAATATTCTCTATCTTCTCCCTCTATAAACTTTTGTTTTTTCTTCTTCTGTGATATTTTGCACATTATCATAGGTAATATAAGCCACATTATTCCTATAATTAATGTAATTATAGATGTAGCCATTCCTGCATTATAATATGATGGTATATCATTTGTTAAATACATATTAGTAATTACTGGAATTGTATTTTGTAACATTGGATTGCAAATCATTTGCTGAGTAGCTATTTTTAGTACTGAGTTGTGTACCATTTCTTTGTAATTTATTATAATAAAAGATATTGAATTAATGATAAATATAATTCCTAAAATAACTTGTACGATCATTGAATCATAATACTTTACCAATTTAGTATTTGATTTTTTTTCTGCATCATCTGCTGTAATCCATTCAAGCATAAAATTATGTGTAAAATTCATTCTATACCATGATTTAAATATTGATGTTATTTCAGTTACTGCTTCATCCGGAATGAGTGCTAATTTTGTTAAAAATATTAATACATCTTTTTGCCATTTTTTGAAACTATTACTATATAAATCCGTTATATTAGAATCAATATTAATGCTGGCTCCTATATCAATTAACTTTATTATTAATGGAATAGCTAAAATTATTATTGGTGTAATCGTCATACTTAATGAATTTACAAACATACCAATTAAGAGAACTATCAATAAAAATATATCATTTGAATTTCTTATTACATTATCAATAATCTTGTATTTTGATAAAAAATTAAGTTTGCTTTTTAACCATGGAAAAATTTGTACGTCTCCTCGTATCCATCTTCCCTTTCTTGTTTTGTACGCTTCATAATTTGATGGATAATTATCTAATAATAATATATCGCTTGCAAGCCCACATCTCAAAAAGCAACCCTCTAATAAATCATGACTTAAGACTTGATTTTCAGGGATTGAATCTCTTAAAACGTTATAAAATGTATCTAAATCGTAAATACCTTTTCCAGTATAAATACCTTCTTCAAAATTATCTTGATATACATCTGAAATTGCATTAGTATAAAAATCAGTTCCTGCATTCCCAGCAAATAAATGATTAAATATTGTCTTATTTCCATCTTCAATATCTAATCCTATTCTAGGCTGAATTATTGCATGTCCTTCTGTAACTATATTTTTTACTTTGTCTATCTTAGGTTGATTAAGTATATGGCTCATGGCTCCTACGAGTTTTGAAGCACTATTAAGTGTTAAATTAGTATCGCTATCAATACTAATTACATATTTAATTTTAGGTAAGTTTCTGCAAGTATTTATTTGGAACTTTGACTTTCCTGTTTCTAAATATTCATTAAACTGATTAATAATTCCCCTTTTTCTTTCCCAGCCCATATAGCATTGCTCTGTATCAGACCATTCTCTTTTTCTGTAAGTAAAGAAAAAGATTTCTCCATATTTTTTATTTAGCAAACTAGCACATTTTATTCCTTCTTTAATTAATTCACTATCTTCTATTTCATATTCGCTAGAACTTGTGCTGCAATCTCCTAATAAAGTAAAATATATATTTTCAGATTTATTTGCATTATAGTATATTTCCATTTTTTTAAACATTTCATCTACATCATTTTTATCTTTTAGCATAACTGGCAAAATGCACATCGTCGGTGTGTCTTTTGGTATTTTATCTTCTAAATTTATCTTTGGTATTATTTTAGTTTTTACACATTTGTTTAATATATATCTTAATATTAATGTAATTGCATTAATAATTGGAATAAATAAAATAATCATTACTGGCGTTAAATTTACACTAAGTAATGCAGTTATTATTATAGAAAATAAAAATATTATAAATACATATAATTTTGATTTTGAATCATTACTTATATAGTGAACTTTTTTATTTAATAATTTACTTAATAATTGTTCTTTTCCTTTGTCTATTAAATAATACCCAATATGAGATTTCTTAGAAGTTTTGGCATTATTATAATTTTCTTTAGACTGTTTATACTTTTCATATATTGAATTATTGTCACTATTTTCTTTTTCATTATCAATTTTCTTGTCATCTTTATTATAGTTATTTTTATTATCATAATTTTCATAATTATATTTTGCTAAATCGTATGCGTTCTGTGCTACAAAAATCTCTGATAATTTTGTTTTTTCTGCAATGCTGATAATTGACATCCTATAATATGCTTTAGATGTGTAATCCATATTTTCATATACTTTTGCTGGATCTTGAATTAATATTTTCTCTACTGCATTTATTTTCTTAAAAATTTCTATTATATCAATCTTTGAGATTTTTTTAAGACTAGTAATACAATTTTTCATTGATAATCTTTTTACTGCTATATCAAAATGTTCTCTAGTCACAATTTCTTCAAGATTAGTTCCTGTCTTTATTACTTCATCATTAAATGCTGATAAATAAGGAATAGCTTTTTTTCCATATTTTTTTAGTCTATATGACATATACTCAATAAATTGGTATTCTCCATCTTGACCTAATCTTAGATAATTTTTATTTTGCGATTTAATAAAATTATCAAATTTATTTTCTTTTTTTCCTTCAATAAGCCTTTCAATTATACTATTAACTTTATATTTTTGAATTTGAGAAATTGAAATTTTTTCACAAATATGTCTTATTTTTTCAATAATGCATATTTGCAAGAAAATTCCAACACTCCATATTTCTTCCATTGTTAAATTTTTTTGCGTTTGATATGCAACTAAGTAGTCTAATAAATCTTCTGGTTCAATATTGCTGTCAGTATTAGATACTATCTCATTAGCAAGTACATATATTCTTGCAAATCCGCTATTCACTAATCCTGGAAACTTTATATACTTTTTCTTGGTTAAATCTTTTTCAATATTTTTAGCTTGTTTTTCTATAATATAAAAATTGTCTAAAATCCACTCCCCTGCTGGATGAATTTCAATTCCTAGTTTTGCATGCTCATTTAATAAAGTATATACCAAAGATATATACTCGCAATTTTCTTTCAATCTTGGAATTGGGTATGTTGACAAATCAGAATTTTTTGTCAATACATTATCTGAGGCTAACTTTGCCAAATAATCTTCTAATTGTTTTTTCTCAAGTATTGCTTCATTAGTATCTAGAATTTTAACCATAAAAAATCCACTCCTTAAATTATGTTTTGCACATATCTTCTCCAAAAAGTGGATTTTTTATACTATTTTTAAGCCAATGAAGTATTTTTTAATAAATTTTTTAAACAATATTTTTTTTATCATATAGTAATAAAATATTAATGATTTATATTTTTAATATACAATTATAAATCTAATTAAATCAAACTCTTATAAATATTATATAAAACTGTTGCATATAATATTTATAAATATGTAATAAGGAGAAAATGAATGTTTAAGAGGATATCTATAATTGTATTTTGTTTTATAATTTCAGTATTTTTTACATCAGCTTTGCATAATCAAGATGTTCAAATTGTTCCCACAATGGCATTGCCAGTTTCGAATAAAATAATTGTATTAGATGCTGGTCATGGAACTCCTGATGAAGGCGCAACTAATAATAATGGAATTAGTGAAGCTTCAATTAATTTAAAAATTACTTTGGCTGTCCAAAAACTACTTGAAAATAGTGGTGCGACAGTTGTTCTTACTAGAAGTGATGACAATAGTATATACGAAATTGATGCAAATACTCTTTCTCAAAAAAAAGTATCAGACATAAAAAAAAGAGTTGAAATTGGTAACAACTCTTCTGCTGACATTTTTGTTTCAATTCATCTTAATAAAATACCTCAAAGTCAATATTCTGGTTGGCAAACTTTTTTCAAGAAAAATGATGATAATTCAAAAAAGCTAGCTACATGTATTCAAAGTAGCCTAAATGAAACTATCTCACTAGACAATAAACGTGAACCTTTAAGATTAGATACTGTTTATATTATGAAAAATGTAGAAATTCCAATTTCGCTAGTTGAATGTGGCTTCCTTTCTAATCCAGAAGAAGCTTCTAAGCTTGTAACTAGTGAATATCAAGATAAATTAGCTTGGAGTATCTATAATGGAATAATGGATTACTTTAATCAATAAATCAAGTTGAGTTCTTAACCCAACTTGATTTATTATTTTACATATTTTTTAATATTCTATTATTGTTTTTAGTCATTATTTCTGCATTATTATTTTTCATCATTGTCTTCAATATTATTTCCTTCAATAATTTTCTTTTTATTCCTATTTTTTCTAAGCCTATCAGCTATTCCATCATCTATTATTAATTTGATTAAAGTTACTATTGGAACTGCTAAAAACATACCTATTATTCCAAAATATGCTCCTATTACAGATACTGAGAATACAACTAATAATGGGCTTATTTCTAATCTTGATCCTGTTATCTTTGGATTTATAATATTTGCATCTATTTGTTGTAATACTGTTACTACTATCGCCATTATTAGTGCTTTTTGCCATCCACTTGTTAATATTGTAATCAATACTGCAAATATTACTGCTACTATTGCTCCAAAGAATGGTATTAAATTAAATAAACCTATCATTACACCTAATAATACTGAATATTTTACACCTATTATCGACATCGCTATTGATGTAATTACCGCTACTACGCAACCATCGATTATTTGGCTTGATAAGAAACCAAAAAATATTTGACTTCCTTCTGTAAAATACCTTTTAAATTTTAGGTATCCTTCTAATCTCATTTTTGATTTTGCGTATTTAGTAATAAATTTTATTATGCTTGTTCTTTCTGAAAGTATATATATAGAACAAATAATTGCTATAAAAGCATTTGCTAAAAATTTGACTACACCTATAGCTGAATCTATATAATTCTTTATCATATCTAAGCTAAGTAAATTTTGTAAATCAATCTTTTGTATATATTCCACTATTGGTTTTAATATATTATCTTGTACATATGGTCCTACATTTTGAAAAACCGGAGCCCAACTTAAATCAATTTCACTATTATTTACTGAATTATAATAACTTTGAATATTATTTACTAAATCTAAAACACTTGATATTACAGCTGGAATTACAAATTTTAATATTAATACAATTAATATTATAACAATAGTATATACAATTCCAATACTCCATTTCCTTGCATGTTTCCACTTATGTTTTAATAAAATTTTTTCTAATTTTTCACAAGGTACATATAAAATATATGCAATTAAAACTGCACTTAAAAATGGTGCCAAAATTTTAAGTAAATTGCCTATCCAATTTCCTATTGCAGTAAAATTATCTAATAATTTATATATTATTATTAAGATAATTCCCATAGATAACCAATATAACCATTTTCCTTTTGGTTTTATCTCTTTCTTACCTTTATCCTCTTTCATCAACTTATCCTTCCATTACTTCAATTATTTATTTTTTATATTTAATAAACTAATATATAGCTATTATTTATTAAACATATATTTTAATTAACTTATAATTCTATTTCTAATTCGATTGGGCAATGATCACTTCCTAATATTTCTTGATGTATTTTGCTATCGATAATATTTTCTTTTATCCTATCTGATACTATAAAATAATCTATTCTCCATCCTACATTTTTCTCTCTTGCATGAAACATATATGACCACCAAGAATATTCATTTTCTGTATCTGGATATTTATATCTAAATGTATCTACAAAACCGCTATCCAATAAATTCGTCATTTTATTTCTCTCATTGTCTGTGAAACCTGCATTATTATGGTTTGTAGATGGGTTCTTTAAGTCAATTTCTTTATGTGCTACATTTAAATCTCCACAATATATTACTGGTTTTTTACTATCTAACTTCATTAAATATTTTCTTATATTATCTTCCCAATTCATTCTATAATCTAATCTCTCAAGTTCCCTTTTTGAATTAGGAATATAACAATTTACCATATAAAACTTTTCATATTCTAATGTTATAATTCTTCCCTCTTTATCATCTATATAATCTTCATCTGAATTATTACTCATCAAGTTTTTATTATTTAGCTTACTTTCAATTTTATTATTGCTTATTTTTTCATATTCTATAGATTCTTCAATTAAATTATTCCTTAGTGCTCCATTAAATCCATAATACACAGATATTGGCTTTTCTTTTGAAAAAATTGCCGTCCCTGAATATCCTTTTTTTTCTGCACTATTAAAATACTGATAATTTCCTATTTTTTTCATATCTTCATCTAGTTGTTCTTCTTGCATTTTAGTTTCTTGAATACAAAAAATATCTGCATTAGCATTTTTGTAAAAGCTATAAAATCCTTTTCCTATCGCTGCTCTTAATCCATTAACATTCCACGAAATTAACCTCATTAGTAGCTCTTCTTCCTTTTATTTTAATTTATTATATATTTTTTACATATATGTATTTATTTTACCATAAAATGCTCTAAATATCAATATTTTAATTTAAATCAGATACCAAGTAGATTAAACTTAAATTTAAATTCATGAAACTAGAAAAGCAGATAAGTTTTTTCACTTATCCGCTTAATCTTTTATTAAAAATCAAAATATTGAATATATAACATATTGTCAATTATAACTTTTAATAAGAATATATAACATATTATCAATTATAACTCTTAATAAGAATATATAATATATTATCAATTATAACTCTTAATAAGAATATCTAATATTTTAGAAATATACATTACCCCCAATATTTACTCCAGAAGCATGACCTGCTGATCTGAATGATGTAAACGTGTGGTTTCTTTTTCCATTTAATGCATCCGTTACAGCTTCTTCAACAGTTGATGCATATTTTCCATTAAGGAATTTCTTCCAATGACTATCTATTGAATAGCAAAATTGTCCTCTAGCTTCATACTGGCTTAAAGGATCAGTTCCATGTCTTCCCCAATCCATCTCTGCTCTATTGCACGCACATGTGATTACTGCTAAAGAAGCTTCATACGATGAGCTTGCTTCTTGTGCTGTAATTGCACACAATAAATCTAATTCTTCTGCAGAATATGACCATTTACCATTTCCATAAGATGTAGCAGTTCTAGCATTTGAACTTCTTGATGTAACTTGCTTTGTTCTAACTTCTACAATTTTATCAACTGGATCTTTAATAACATTTTCAGATATAACTGTCTTTTCTATCTCTTCTCCATTTTGATATCTTATTTTATAAGTTACTTCTTTTAATCCATTTTCACCTAATTGTGTTACTTTATTTTGAGTTGAATCACTTCCATCTGAAATATCTTTAGTAACTGTTTCATATGGAATCTCAACTTGTTCTGTCAATATTTTTTCAACTATAGAAGTATAACTTTTTAATATTTCTTCTGCTGAAAATTCTTCTTGCTGTGACTCTTTTTGATTTTTACTTTTACTTATCGTAATTGTATTATTGTCTGATAAATCTGTATCAGTATCTGGTGTAACTATTTCTCCATCTAATACAATAACATGGTTTTCTGATAATATATCTGATACTTTTGTGCTAGTAGTTACTACATTCATTTCATAACCACTAGAAAGTAATATTTTTACTGTTTTGACTTTCTCATTAGTAGCCATAACCCCCATAGTTCCCATAAGAACTATAAATATTAAAGCAATAATTAATATTTTTTTTAATGAGAATATCGCCTTTTCTGGCTTTATTTGTTTACTTACGTGTTTTCTCATAAAAACCTCCCTTTAAGTAATACATTTGTTATTATATCATATAATAATTTCAAAGTCAAACTTCTATTTGGTCTTATGTAAACTTATTCTGTTCTTATTTTAATTTTATATTCACTTCTCCCTTTTATTTAGCCAAATATGAAGTACATTAATAATATTTTTTTTTATAAAAATCTTTATTGTACTTAAAAAATTTTCTATAAAATCTTTATTGTATTTTATTGTAACTAATTCAATTTTATGCTATACTTTATTTATAAATTTATTAAGGAGGATTATTATGACAGTTTTTATTATTATACTAGTAATAGTTGTTATCATAGCTTTATTTATAGCAGCTGTATACAACGAGCTCGTTTCTTTAAAGCAACGTGTAAGCAATGCTTGGAGTCAAATTGATGTACAATTGCAAAGAAGGTTTGATCTTATTCCAAACTTAGTTGAAACAGTTAAGGGATATATGAAACATGAAAGTGGTACTTTAGAAAAAATCGCTGAATTGCGTACTTCTTGGGCTGGAGCTACTACTCCAGAAGAAAAGATGAAATTAAATAGTGAGTTATCAGGTACTTTAAAAACTATTATGGCAGTTAGTGAAAGTTATCCAGATTTAAAAGCCAATGAGAATTTTATGTCACTTCAAAATGATTTAGGTGATACTGAAAATAAAATTTCTTTTGCAAGACAATTCTACAATGATACAGTTACTAAGTACAATACAGCAATTCAAGTATTTCCAAATAATATTGTTGCTAATATGTTTAAATTTGGCGCTTCAGCTTTGTTTGTAGTAGAATCTGATGAAGCTAGAAAAGCTGTAAAAGTTGATTTCAATAATTAAGCATTCTTATAATATATAATAAAATATTATGTATATTTAATTATTATAATTAAAATTCTAAAATAAAAATTGAGGTGATTTCACCTCAATTTTTTTAGACAATTAATTTCTATATAATACACCTTTGCTTTTTACATTTAATCAACATTTTTATTATTAATATCAATCTGCTGATATGGAATTGTTATATTGTTATCATCAAAAGTTTTCTTAACGCATCTTAATGCATCTCGTTTTATTTGTAATCTATGTATAGGTTCACAATTTATCTTAATCATATATACTATTGAAGAGTCAGCTAAGTCACTTACTCCTAGATATTGGCAGTTCTTAACATCTTTGTATGTTTTTATTTTTTCAATTGCTTGTGCTATTGCCTCTTCTACTTTATCTATTTTATCATCATAACTCGCTTCTACATTAAGATAAAGACTTTCTGATACATTTACTATCTTATCTATATTTCTATTTGTAATGTAAACAACATCATCTGTATATATGTCTTTTATAACTGTAGTCTTAATACCTACTGATAAAACTCTCCCCGTAATATCACCAAATTTTATTACATCTCCAATTTGATAAAATCTTCCTCCAATAATATTTATCCCCATTATTATATCTTTTAGTGCATCTTGTAAAGCGAGACCTACAACTATTCCCACAATTCCAAGTCCTGTGATCAATGAGGTAACATTTACTCCATTAATTTGTAATACAATTAATATTACTATTACTATAAATGCATATCTTAATATCTCATTAAATAATTTTATGTATGTTGCTTTTTGTGGATTCTTTTTTAAAGTTTCTTTGTTTTTATTTAATGATTCATCTAATAACTTCTTAGATAAAAAGTAAACAACTATACTTATTATAATTACAATTGCCGAGTCCACAATTTTTCTTGTAGATGTCAAATTTGAAAAAAAACTTTCCATATTATTACCTTTATGATAATTTAAATATCATCATTTTCCTTATAATTATTTAGATTTTGGATTATCTATAACCTTTTTTATTTTCATTATTTGTAGCCTTTTTTATTATTTTCACTAATTTTATATCTTTTAACTTTTTTATATCTTTTAACTTTTTTTATATCTTTTAACTTTTTTACATTTTTTAACTTTTTTACATTTTTTAACTTTTTTACATTTTTTAACTTTTTTTATATCTTTTAAAACTTTTTGTTCTTGATATTTTTCATAATCTTTTAATAGCATTGCTCAAATATCTATTTCTAAATATTATAAAACTTTTCTGCATTTTCATAAGTTGCTTTTGAAACTTCTTCTTCACTTATATTTTTAAAATCAGCAATTTTTTGTACAATGTACTTTAGATTTCTTGAGTCATTTCTTGTTCCTCTAACTGGCTCAGGAGCTAAATATGGAGAATCTGTTTCAATAAACATCTTTTCTATTGGAATCATCTTAATAATTTCTTCAGCATTAGCTGAATTCTTAAATGTTACTGGCCCCGCAATTGATATATTAAATCCTAATTTTAATCCTTCTTTTACCAATTCTCTGTTAAAAGGGCAGCAGTGAAATACACCTTTTCTTTTTACTTGATGTTCTTTTAAAATATTTAGAGTGTCCATTACTGCTTCTCTAGTATGGATTACAATCGGCAAATCATATTTATTTGCTAAATTAATCTGCGTTATAAATGCCTCTCTTTGCCATTGTTTATCTGTGTCATAATGGTAATCTAAACCTATTTCTCCTATAGCTACTATTTTATTTTTTAATAATTTATTTATTATTCCTTTTCCATTTTCATTTGGATTTTTATCTTTTCGCTCTGGAGTTACTTCATCTATATTTATTTTGCTTGATAATTCTTCTAAACTTTTTATATCCTCTTTCCAGTTTTCATTTAAATCATTAGGTGATATTCCTATTGTAGTATAAATAAATGGGTATTTTTTTGCAAGCTTAATACCACTGATCGAACTATCAAGATTATATCCAGCACTTATTATTTTTGTCACTCCTGAATTATAAATATCTTGTATAACCAAATCTCTATCACTATTAAATTTTTCATCATTATAGTGTGCATGTGAATCAAAAAATTTCACTTTATTTCTCCATTACTGATGCCATTGCAATTGCATACATCTCAATATGTGATAAACTTACATCAATTTTAAATTTACTTATCTTAAGCTTATCATGCCCTATTCCAATTATATTAGCAATTGGTCTACCTGAAACATCGTTCGTTACTTCAATATTCTTCCAATCCATATCAAATTTATTATTCAATTTCTTAGATATTGCTTTAAAAATAGCTTCCTTAGCTGCAAATCTTGCTGCATAATGTTGGTATTTGTTTTTGCTTTTGCTTTCGCAATATTCTATTTCCTTTTCAGTAAAAACTTTTTCCCTAAATTTTACATTTTGCATTGCTTTTTCTATTCTGTTTACTTCTATTATATCTGTTCCGACTAATACTTCCATACTCACTTCCTTGTAATATTTATAATCTAACCCATAAAACTTTTTAAATTAATAATTTCAATTATAATAAATACAACTAATAAAACTAAACAAATATTTATTGCTTTGTGATTATCATTTAGTTTATTATTTTTGTACATCAAATCAAACTTATTTTCTACTATTATATATTTTTTTTCAATTTGAAGTTGCTTCTCATATTTCTCGCAAATCTCGTCTTCCTCTGTTACTTTTACATCATATACTTTTTGAGTAAATTCAACAAAGTCATTTCTTACTACATCAAATAAATCAGGCTTTTGAATATTTTCACTAACCATTTCTAAATATATAGCTTTATACAATTGTAGTATATAAACATATAAATGTGCAATATCCTCTCCATCTAACTTAAAAAACTTTCCTTTTTTTATATTTATGGCCTCAAGTTTTTCATTAGAATACTCATCAATTAATTCTTTTGCTTCTTTATCCTTGTCAGTAATTAAAAATGAAATTCCATTTTCAAAGCATATTATTTGTGTTCCCTTTTTTTCAAAAATATTGCATTGATATTGTAGACATACTGCTGACTTCATTTCATTTTTCATGTCATTAAATTCTACTAATTTTTCATTTCTTAAATTGAAGGTCCAAAACATATAGCTTCTTATTAATGGTAAAAAATATTCATAAATATCCTTATTTTTCTTTTTATCAAATATTTTTACCTTAAACTCATCATTTAATAAACTTTCATAATAATGAGCCATCTCATCTCCTGCAATAATATATGGATAAATTCTCTTTTCTTCCATAATTCATATTCTCCTTCTTTTGTTTATTTAATTTCTATTCATTAATATCTGTATAATAATTTGCATTTAAATCTGGAGCTAAATGTAGTTTTCCAATAAAACTAATTACTGTATTTTGAGATAGTGCAAGTGATGGTTCTAATACTACATTTCCTGTTTGATCTATTGCTCCCCATTTTCCATCTTTCTTTACTCCTGAATAGCCATAAGTATTTTGCTCTGTTGCGTCATCATATATATAATCAACTATTACTACTCCGTTTTTATTTATATATCCATATTTTCCGTTTTTCTTTGATAAAAATAATGTATTAGTAGTAAATATATCCATTGCAGATTTTTCTTCTAATTTTAGATTATAGTATTGATATTCTGTTCCAACTCGTATCTTTACATATCCAAGTGTTGTATTAATTTCAGATACTATTCCCGTAACTTTTACAGCAAAATTTGTATCTAATATATTTGTAGTTCCATCTGCTTTAGTCATTTCAATAAAACCTTCATCTTTTCTATAATTTATAGAACTACATTCAAATGCAACTTTGCTCTCTTCTGAAAGATTTATTATTCCATATTGACCATCTTTCTTTGCTATATAATTTCCATCAAATGCATATTTTAGATATTCATAATCGCTTAATTTTTTTTCTCCATCAGCTGTAATTACTGAATATTTATCTCCACTTTTTAAAATTAGATTACTATTATCTATACTAATAACTTCGTTAAATTTATTTTTTAATTTTACTGTTCCATCTGAAGTTATCAATTCTAAATTTCCATCTTCTTTAACAACATACATATTGCTTCCATATACATTTTTTATTTCATCATATTTGCATTCAAGCACCTGTTTTTTATTATAATTTATAATTCCAAATTTTCCATTTTCATCTTTAACTATGTAACCATTTTCATATTCTTTTGTCAATGAATTGATTTCTGTGTATTTATTTTCAATAATAACATCTCCACCATTATCTACTAATCCAAATTTTCCATTTTTTTCAGTAACAAAACTATTTGTAACATATTTTATTGGTTCTATAGAATCATATAAACATGGTACCAATTCTTTTCCACTTAAATTTATTAATCCGAATTTTCCATCTTTTGAAACTTTTAAAATATTGTCAGAATAAAAAACTTGTCCATTCTCTTTAATATTTTGTATTGCTTCAATACTATCATAAGATGTAAATAATTGATTTGAACTTGTATCTATTGCTTTTGAAGTATATGTACCATCTTCTAAGTTTACGTTAGATTGGCAAATAAATATTCCCTTTGTATAATCAGGTATAACAATCATATCTTCATATATCGGTTTAATTACCGTCTCACCCTTTGAATTAATTACTCCCCATCTTCCCCCTATATACTCTAGTAAATATGAGTTGCTTATATTTTTTGTTTCACCAGCATTTGACTTTTTAGGGAATCTTACGCAAAAGACTATTATACTTATAAGAATAACTAATAATAATATTGTAACTATAACTTTCTTTATATTAAGCTTTTGTTCTCCATCATATCTTCTACCTCTACCCATATATTCCTCCATAAAAAACTTTATCTATTATTGAATACTCTTTAATCATAAGAGTTTAACTTGTTGTTGGAAATACTATTAATAATATAAAACTTTCTAAATATACTATATCAGTTTTAATTTATTTTTTCAATAGTTTTGCTACTATTATACTCATATCGTCTTTTGCTTTTCCTATATTATTGTCTATCGCTTCTTTTAAAATTATATCTGCTATTCTTTCTGGAATATCAGTTTGTATTTCTTCTAATAAATATTTAAGCCATAGCTCTTTATTCTCGTACTTTTCATTTGATTCTACAATTCCATCACTGCAGATTACTAATATATCTCCATCTTGTATATCTTTATCGTATAAATCAATACTCATATTATTAGTAACTCCAGCAGGTAAAGATGTAGATCTAATTACACTTACATTTTTATTTCTTTTTACATAAGTAGGGCAAGCTCCATTCTTTAGAAGTTCTATCTTCCCTGCATATAAATCCATTATTGCTATATCTAATGTTGCATACATATCTTCTTTATTAGCATTGATTATAGCAGAATTTATAAGTTTTATAGATGTTTCCTTATCAAATCCAGAACTTAACAGCCTCTCTAGCATACTTATCGCAATTTTGCTGTTTCTTCTCGAATCTGCTCCTGAACCCATTCCATCACTAATTGCTAATAGATATTTTCCATCACCTAATCGTATGTTTGATATGCTATCTCCTGATACGATGGATCCGTCTTTCTTTGCAGATGCAATTCCTATTTGAACAATATATTTGTCTTCTGCAATATATGTATATTCGCAAATATCTTTATTTAATCTAATGCCACAATTTTGATTTTGAATTGAAAATCTTTCTCCCATTGCTTTATTTACTGCTTTATTTATAGTCTTTACAGGGCAATCGTTTCCTTCTTCATCTTTGCATACACCAGTATAAGCATTTACTATAAATCTCCCAGATTGTTCTTTCTTTATAATTATATCTTTCGCAATTATTCTTTCATCTTCTAAAATATCTTTAATTTCCTTGGCTTTTTCATCATATTGATTTTTTTCATTTTGAATGCTTGTCGTAATATTTTCAATTGCATCTTTTACATTTTTTAATTGCTCTGCCATATTATTATTATTTTCATCTAATTTCTTTTGCCATATAAAATTATTTTTGCATATTCTGTATGATGAATTTATGACTTTCATCATATCTCTTATTTCATCAATTTCTTTTAAATTTTTATTATCAGAGTTCATAAGATATGTATTATGCATTGCAAATACACTAATTAGTCCATTTTCCGTAATTATGTTATTTTCTTGTAAATTGTCAAATATATCTTGAATTATATTCCCCTCATTATTGTATATATCATCATAAAGCATATTTCCTTCAAATCCATCTAATGCTTTAATTAATTCATCTTGAAATATGTTAACATTTTTTTCATAAGATTCGTCATTTTTATAGCTATTTGCCATTTGATTTATAGTTTCCGTTATACTATTTAGTTTTAATAAAGTATCTGCACTTTCTTCTAGTCTGCCTCCTGCTTCAGGTAATAATCTTGTATCCGGAATTATATCTTGTATTGAAATCTTAGTTCTCTTTGGAAGAACTAACAATCCAATAGAAGCTATTAATATTTCTTGAAACATTATAATATTATTTACTCCACCATTTGCACTATATGCTACAATAATATTTCCAAGTGCAAAACCAGCAATAACTCCAATCTTTCCAAACTTATTTAATAAACCAGCAATCATACCTGATATTGCATAGGCTGCAATTATCATTGGATTCCCATTTCCTATAATTCCAAGTACGATTCCGACAGTTATACCACTTGTCCCTCCAACTAATATTCCATTTCTCCAACCCATCATTAATACAATAAATATACAAAGAATATTTCTAACAGAAAATGAAAATATGCTCAAATTTCCTATTGCTGAAATTGCAATTGTTATAAGGAGACTTGCTCCAATAATTTCCTCAACAGAGAATACTTTTTTAATTCCATAATAACTTATTACACTTATTGAATTGACAAATATCTTATAAAATGTATATGATACTATACTCATCATTAATGCTACTAAAAAGTCATAAATAAGAAATCCTTTGAATAATATATATACTAGCTGAACAATTAATGTTGCGAAAAACAAATAACCACCTAATCTAATTTTCTCATTTACGGATTCATCTTTAACTGGTTTCTTTATAATTACCATTAACAAAATGAAAATTGCCGATATAAAAAATACTAATGTATTGCTTGGTCCAAATTTAATTGCTGTACCTAATAGGCTAGCTAAAAATACTCCAGCTATTGGTACCCCAGAGCTAATACTAGCTATTACTAATGCAAGTCCAAAAGGTGCAATCAATGCACCATTATTTGGACCTAATCCTACCATTGAGATTAAAAATGTTAATATGTATATTACAACATTTTGAATTGTAAATAATTTACTTATCGTATTAATAAAATTTATCTTCCCTGCTTCATTTTTATCTGACAGATTCTCATAAATTTCATCAGAATTTAACCTTCTCGAAGTGCCTTGCTTTTGATTCATATTAGAATATTCAGCACTATTTTTATTATTTTGCTCATTTGTGTAAAAATCTCTTGAAATATTTTGTAACATTATACCACCTCTTACTTCTTTAACTTTCGTAATAAACTTAAAATAAATTAATAATTAGATATTTTATAATTGCTTTACGATTACAAATTACTTAATTTTCTCATTTAATATTAGATATATTATAATTATTATTTAATTAAAATTATCTAATTTTCTAAATTCTAGTCTTATAAAATTTATGTCTTTAGTTTAATACTTTTAGAGCGAATAATTTGTCAAATTCACTCCTCAAAATCAAAAAAGTATATTACACATTATGCTATATTCTGCACATATTGTATATTAAAAGTGGAAAAAATACAATATCTTTTGCAAATTTACACTAAATAAGTCAAAAAAGGAAACTATTTTCATAGTTTCCTCTTTATTAAGTAATTTTATTTTTAGCTCTATTTAATAACTCTTTTTCTTATAATTACTATTGTAGCTATAATTAATCCTGCAGCTATAATCATAGCAATTATTGTTGATACAAAATTCTTGTTTTCACCAGTTGGTGGTAAAATTACAAGTTTTTGTGCACTATCAGCATCTATTTCGCTTGGTGTCATTAAATCTATTGTTGTATATACTCCTTCTGCTGAAGTTTTAGCATTATTTCCTAAGCTTTGGTCTGACATTTCTTGGTTACCTGCAATTGAATATTCAAGTCTTCTACCTTGGCTATTTGAAGTTTTAATTACTTCTGATAAGTTATTATATACTAAGTTATCTGCACTATTATTAGATGATAATAATGTTGATACTACTAATGTTGTAGTTGCTGAGCATTTATCTTTATTTGCACACTCTGGCACTAAATCTGTTGATAATTTTCCACTTGTTAATATTGTATTGTATGTTGATAAATTTTGATAATATTTTCTATTAATCAAGTCGTCTTTCATCTTAGATTCATCTATTGTCATTGTTGTTCCACTAATGTTTGTAGATTTTGTAAGATCTTTAGTTGTTTTTATATCCCAACTTGCATTAGCATCTTGATAAGACTTATCATACTTTATCATGTTAGATACATAATCTACTATAGCATTTGTATTTGTTTTTGACATATTGTCTTCTGATGCATTCTTTGTTATACCCGTGTAGTAGAATTGTTTATCTAAGTAATCTATTTCTCCAACATTTTTTGCACTAATCTTATAAGTTATCCTTAATGTAGAACCTTCCATTAATTCATCATCAATATATGTTTGGATTAATTCTGGTGTTTCACTTGTATTAGATTTGCTTACTACTGGAGTTATCATTCTATAATTACTATATCCAGTTGTATGTCCAGTATGTTTTGAATAATACATATTGTTTACTGATTGATTTGTGTCAAATAAAGTTTGATTATTTGCAAGAACTACTTTTACATTACTTACTTCTTTAGTAAGTTTAATTCCAGCTTCTGCTCTCTCAGTTAATCCTAAATCAATATCTTTAACTATATATGTCATGTAGCTTTTTTCATTTTCACTTTTTGGTACAGCAGTACTATTTCTGTTGTATTCAACTTCTGTATTGATTATACCTGTTTGTGAAACCATTTTAGTATTATAAGTTAAATTATCTACCATTGTTCGTTGATTATCTTTTTGCTTAGCTATATCAGCAGTTCCATCCCCATTTTTATATTGGTATGTTCCTATTTTTTCAAATGAGTCTAATATTTCTGCTTTATTGTTGATTATTTCTTTTGAATAATCATTAGCTTTATCTCTGTAGCAATATACATCTTTTGCATCTGATGCACCAGCTATTTTGCTGCTTGCATCTATATCATAATAATACATTGATGTTTTATCAGTTCCCTTGTTTATAGTTCCATCTAAATTTGTATAGTTTTGGTTTTCTGTATCTGTGTATGCATTTATTCCGTTATAGCTACCACCTTGTGATATTCCAGATTGATATACAGTTGACTTATAATCTTGACCGTTATATGATTTTGCATTTAATCCTTTTGTTTCAAGTAATTTGTTCACATCAGAATCAGTATTTGTTAATACTGTTTGATCAGTATCGCCATAAGTAAATCTTATAAAGAAATCACCTGTTGGTATTGATGTATACGCATATTCTCCATCTCCAATATCATAAGTATCAACTTTTAAAATTCCACTACCTGTTAAGATAACTTTTGCTTTTCCGTTTCCACTATAATATCTTGAATCATCTGTTGTCCATTGCTTTGTCTTTGTATCATAAGTCATACTTGACCATACATATTCTCCTGAGTATGTTCCTAAGAATATACCATGATTATCAACTTTTTGTACTAATTCAACTAATTGAACCGTTACACCGCTAATTTTTGTTTCTGCGTTTCTATTAGCATCTTTTTCTTCGTACGTACCATTTCCTGTTAATGAGTTCTTATAATTATTTGTCCTTTCATCTTCATACGTATAACCATTGAATGTTCTATTGTAATCAGTGTTTGTCGTTTCAATTATCACTTTAATATTAGGAGCTTTATCAGTATCATCTTCTATTCTATTTTTTACTTCATTCTTAGGATCTTTAGGATCTGTTCTTATGTCTCCATTTTCGTTTAAATCAACTGTTGTTAAGCTTCCAGCATTTGAATTTTGATCTATTATTCCTGCTGATTTTGAACTTACATCTGTATTAATAGTTTCATTATTAGCAGAACCTAAATAATTTGGTATTGTATCTCCATTTGTATAATGTGTTGAATATCCATTAATTTCAGCAATATTACGTTTGCCGACTGTTTGATTTCCATTCTCTAAGTCTTGATCTAACTTAACTTTTCCAGTTGTTGCATCGTTCTTTACTTTGAATGTTACATAAGCATATGCAAATTGTCCTGGCTTTAATGAATCATTTCCATTATCAGCCTTTAATCCTGTTAAATATAAAGAACTATAATTATATTGCCAATTGGTTAATGTCTTTGATGCTTCTCTATCTGCAAATGATGTTTTTGAGCTTACTATTAATGTAGTTTTTGTTTTATCTTGATTTATATTTTCTGACTCTTTATTTCCTACATAAGAATTTATATATGAGCCTGTTACATTTTCATTTGAATCATAACTATTGTATACTGTTTGAGCATAAGTTCCATCGCTTTGTAGTGTTCCATCAAATTCATATTGATCTGCATCGTAATAATCTACTATTTCATTTACTGATGTATCTACTTCACCTTTATTCTTTACTACTATTCTATATGTTACATATACCTGTAAATCTTTAGATGAATCTGTTCCAACTGAATTATTTTTATATTTAATTGAACTTTCTGTATATAAATATTCCGATTTACGAATTTCTCTTGAATATGTGTAAGATCCATTGTATAATTCATCACTTGCTCTTACTGTTACATCCCAGCTTCCATCATCTTTGATATTAACATCTTTTTGATTGTATGTGTAGGTATGTGTTTTACCATTTACTATAACTGTTGCCTTATATACATCTTTATTTATTCCAAGATCTGCCGTTTTTCTTCTTGTAATTCCATAATCTACATATCTACTTTGATCTGAAGATTTTGTATATAAGTAAGTATAAGTATATTTCTTTCCTAGTTGAATAGTTGCTTTATCTGATGGTGGATTATTTAAGTCTTCCAATACAAATTGGTCATATACTGGATATAATACATTAACTGTGGTTGTAGTTTCCGCTAATGGGTCTACTACGTTAGTAGTAGCTGTAATCATACAATCTTTAATAAATTGTATTACATCAGTAATTTCTTGATTTCCTACACCTTTTTGTTTTAGCCAAGGAGCTAATGAATCATACGCAGTTCCATAACCTTTATCATCTATAGTATATTGTACAAATTGATTCCAAGCATCTTCATACGTTAATGCCTTAACATTGCCATCTTTATCTTGTCCATTAGCTATATATTCTTCATTTTTTTGCATTAACTTTGATTCTAGAGCATAAGATTTATGCCATGAGTCTGTTTTATAATTTTCTGCTGTTGAATCTATTTTCACAAATTTATTATTAAATGCTTCTCTGTCAACATCTTTTGCATTTGAATATCCACCTGTCAAATTATTTTTGTAATATGTTGATTGATAAATTTCTCCATTATATATAAATCTTACAAAATATTTTTTTAATGGGTTCAATCCAGTAAATTTATATTGTCCATTACTGTCAGTAATTGTAGTACTTACTAAGTTTCCAGTAGATTCAAATAATTGTACTTGCATTCCTGCATATGGATTCTCTTTGTTAGCTGTGTCTGTGTCTGTAACATTAAATATTCCATTTAGATTTCCAGATTTTGTACCCATTGCATCTACCCATACATTTCCTCCAAGTACTTCATCAATATTTTTCCCTGGAAGTGTGACTCCAAACTGCGTCCAATCAGTATCTGATGGTGTCTGAAAAGTAATCTTATCTATTTCCTGCATATAATCTGCAATAGTATCGCCTTCTCCATTTGTATATTTTGTAGTGTCAATCCAAAAATTTTCTGATTCATCAAAAGTTCCATCAAATGACCATGCACTATATGTTTTTCCATTTATTCTATCATAACTAACCGTTCTATAAACTTTTTCTGTAACTTCGGATTCCACAGTTATGTTCCATTCTTTTGGATAATAGCGATGATTTGCATAATCATACTTATCAGCATGTAGTACAAAATTCAATATAAGTTTTGCATTTCCCGTTTGCTTTGCACAATAGACACATTCTATAATATCATTACCATCTTCATCTTTTATATTGTTACCATTTTCATCTGTTTTATATGCAATTGTTTTCGTGCTAGCAACATCGCTTGGGGCTCCAATACTATTTTCATCTATACTGCTATTACTATTTTTAAACTCTACATTATATGCTAATCCCTTAATTGTATATTCATTTACTATTTCTTTAGGATTGCTAAGATAATCTATTTTAATTACTGGCGTTCCTACATTAGTTATCGCTCCATCATCATTTGGCTTAAATTGAATATAAAAATCATCACTATCTACAAAATTCGGAAATTTAATTTCAGTACCATCTGTACTAATAAATTTTATATCATTACCATTTATACCTGTAATAGACTTTAACTTTGCAAAAGCATTTGCTACTGTATAGCCTTGATTACTTCCTATAAGTTCATTATATAGTGTCTTTTTTGAATCTTCGTCAACGTCGTTTGCATTTATTTCAAGTTTATATGGACCTACAGTATATGTTCCTTTATCTTCATCAACTAATATTTTTAAGTCCTTATCTGTAGTTGTCGTCTTAAACATTTCATTATTTTGTATTTTTTTGTATATGTTATAATATACATCTCCATATTGTTTTGCTCTATCTTCTAAATTTGAATCAACATTTTTACTAGTACGCGAATCTCCTTTTTCTGGATCATACTCACGTGAATCTGCTTCTAGCACTGTAGAATCATTGTTCCACTGTCTTGACATCCATATTATATGTTGTATACTATCCTTTACTTTATCATAATTCAATCCATCTTTTTGTATCATATGGCAAGCATACGCAGTAGATGGCTCTGCATTAAGATCACCAGGTTTCAACTCATCAGTAGTTAATATTAAGTCCGATTCTGTCTCATCTGAAATTCCTTCTAGTAGTAGACGAATTCCAGTATATTTTCCATGTTCTGCACAAAATAATGTATTAGTATTATTTGTACCAGTCCAATTATTTGGCTCTGTATCAGAATATTTCACTTTTATGCTATCTTCATCATAATCCCAATCAATTGCATCATGTGAATTATAATAACTTTTTGATCCATCAACTGGTTGACTTGCAAAAATCTGGCTACTAAAGCTTAAAATTCCTAGCATACATAGAAATGTAATTGCTGATTTCTTATTTTTTAGTTTCATTCTTTCTCCTCTCCTATTATAGAATATTTCTATACATCTTATTAATAACATGTTTCTTTATTTCATACGCTGCTAATGCTATTATTGATAGTGATCCTAAAGTTATTCCTATAATTGATGCTGTTTCTTTACCAGTTCCTATTAATATTATTGCATCTGTTGATGATATATCATCTTCTCCATCTTGCTTGTTTCCTGGTGTTGAATCACTGTCTTCTATTCCATATTCATTATATGAAGTTTTAATCTCTGCTGTATTTCTAAATGTTCCTGTATTATCAGCTGTCATCTTTTTGCTTAACACTAACGTTAATTCTTTTGTTTCACCTGGGTTAATTATCGTATTAGCTAAGCTTGTATTATATGCGTTTCCATCTTCTCCTATATACCAATTAGAATTTAATTCAGAATTAAATGTCATACCAGTTGGTAAATAATCAACTATTGACTTTGCATATCCAGCAACTTTACCATCATTTGTTACCTTAATTGTATATTCTACTAATACTGTAGCGTATTCTATATATCGAGTTGATAGCTCAACTTTTGCAATGCTCTTATTATATGAGTATATATGTGTTTTTGCTTTAGTGTTTGTAATTGTCATCTTAGAGATTAATTGATTAATACTTAAATCAAATTTCTTTTTGTCTGTTAATCCTAAATCAAGATTGTAAATGTTTGCATTACTGATTGTTATTGTATTAGTTGCTGCTACATCTGCATTATTTGCTTTTGCACTAACAAAGTCAGAGTTTTCTGCGCTTACTAAGTCCTTTGCTTGATATGTAGTAATATCATATTTGCTTATATCATATTCAATAAGTACAATGTAATCTCCATTTTTTAAGTTTGTAAATGAGTATTTTCCTTCATCTGAAGTTGTTGTTGAAGCAACTTCTTTTCCATCAGCATCTGTTGCTAATTTTCCTGTTGATTTGTTATATAATTTTGTAGTTAGACCTGAGATTCTTTGTTCTGTATCATCTTTTTTTCCATCATAATTTGTATCAATCCATGCTGTTCCTGCTATCTTGTAAGTTCCATCTTTAGATGGTTCTTCATTATTGTTATTTGTATTACTATTTGTTCCTGTATTTCCCGTTCCCTTAATTGTAACTTTTATAGAATTTATATTAATATTCGTTCCAGAAGTTGTTTTAAGCGTTGGTGCATTTTCAAATGTTGCAGTTGTTCCTTTCTCTATTGGATAAATATTTGCTATTATAATAGCTTTTGCTGACTTACCTGCTGGTAAGCTAAATGATGTTAATATATACCCTCCATCTGTTGACTGTACTTTATTTCCATCTATAGTTAGTTCATAATGTTTTACTTTTAAACCAGTTGGTAATGTATCTGTTAGTTTTAAGAATGCTTCTACTGATTGATTATTTTTTATATCAATATAAAATTCTAGGCTATCTGTATCTAATATAGTTTCACTTACATTAGATGTTTGAGTTGCTATTATCTGTGTACTGCTTTCTGCTGTTCCTACTGTATATGTTATAGTATTTGTTTTTGCTAAATTAGAAGTTTGTTCACATGCTACTGTTGCATAAGTAGAAAGAGTAGCGTTGTCCGAAGTTACTTTTGTTGTAAAAGCTATTGAATAACTTGAAAATGCTGCTATTTTATCTATATTTGCAGTAACTATATTTGAAGTTTTGTCATAGCTTGAAGCATACTCTGTTCCTGCATATTCAATTCCTTTTGGTAGTTGTAATTTAACTATAATCCCAGTCTTTTCAACTTCATTAGCATTATCTATTGAAACTCTATAATATATATATTGGTCTTTTTCTACAACATTGTTATTGCTTTTTACATCTGAAGTTAGACTTGCACTTAAAAATCCTTTTGTATTTTTTACTGTAAAACTATAACCTTGATTTTCTAAGTTGTCAGCAGATGATATGAAATCAACCTTTAGCTTTTCTGCTTGAGCTATTTGCTCTGCTATTTGTTCTTCTGTTTGACCTTCTGTTTTTTCTATGTTGATTTCTGATATTACTTGAGTAACTGCTAATGTAAATTCTACCGTTTGTTCACTTTCTGCTTTTATCGTACCTATTGTTTTTTCTAATGATTTATTTTTATAATCAATAATATATCGTCCTATTGAGTCTACCATTTCTTTAAATTCATAATTAACAATTCCCATTCCTTCTGGTAGATTTGCTTTAACTTTTACATTTGTTGCATCTTCTTTTCCTGTGTTTTTAACTGTAACTCTATATGTGATATAGTCACCTTCTTGAACATTTGCTCCATTTGCAATTGTTTCTCCTGTTTTTGTATTTATTGCACTAACTGTAGCTGATATGACAGGATTCTCCCCAGTCGTTACTCCTATTGCTTTAGTAACAATTATATTTTGCTTTGTTCCTTCAGTTGAATTGTTATTATAATATATAGCATATGTAGCTTTACTAGTCATTCCATATATTAAATTAGCTGGTAATGTAACTTTGTAATTAAAAGTTACTTTTGTTCCACTTGCTAATTTTGAATTTGCTACTAATTTAAATGACTTAGAATTTGTTGTATATTTTGTATTCCATACAGTGCTATTAACATCCTCATTTATGTTGTCACTATAATATATAGTAAAATCAGCCCCTGTTACTTTTACTTCACTTGCCATTATTGTATTAATGTTTGAGCTTAAATCATTTCCTTCTGCAGTTTTGTTACCTGTATAAGGAATTCTTCCTAATATTATGAAACCTTCTGCATCTGTACCTATGTTATTTCCTACTGTTCCAGTTATTGTCATTTCTTTTGATTCTTGAGCTGTTTTTACCTTAGTAACATTTTCTGTTTCTTGGGCACTAATTGTATTTTCATCTACAGTTAATGTACTAGTTGTTATAAATCCTGTTTGTGCTATAATATTTACATTTGTAGTAGTTGTCTTTGTTTCTCCATTAGCCTCGTTGCTGTATGTTAACGAAGCAGTTGTTAGTCTTGAAGTTGCAAGATTATCTAATACTAGATTTGCTACTATTCTTATTACTGTTCCATCTGATACAGATTGTGAACTATATTTAGTCTGCGTTCCATTTAAATCTATCTGAATTTTATTTCCTGTAGTTGTCAAATTTCCTTTTGTTAATTCATCTTCATATAATATTCTTGCATCTGTTAAATTTATTGATTTTACTTCTTCTGGTAAAGTAATTGTCATTTTAGGATTTTGATATAAAGCATCTTCTACACTGTTAGTATTTAGTGTAGCTGTTATTACTACATCTTTATTTTCTACTACTGTCGACAAATTTCTTGGACTAACATTAATTGTTGCATTTGAAGTTGGCTCTTTAAGATTAATTAACTTAGAAACGTTTTCATTTGAAACTACTTTCGTATCTTTTAGTCCTGTTACTTGAGCATTGCATTCTAATTTTGACAATGATTTTATTAGATCTTTTGTATAACTTATATTAGCGTCTATTGCTTTAGAAACTTGTATCGTTAAATTTCCTGCTGATACAGTTTTACTTGTTTCAATTATTAATTGTTCACTTTTATTTATTTCTAATTCTGTTTTATCTTTGCTTAAAGTTCCAATTTCTGTTCCATCTGATAGCTTGATTTTTATTGTACCATCATTTCCTAAGATTTTAATTAAATCTGATGCTGATACTGAAACTTTTTTATTTATTATATTTCCCGTAAAATTAATAATTTCATTTGAAGTTGTAGTTACATTAGTCGTTGACTCTAAAATTTTGATAGAATCTGTTAAATCTGCAAGTGCAACATTAGCAACATATCCTATTGAATATGCTGTTTCAATCTTTCCGCTTTGTTTGTTTAAATTAGAATACATATAACCTTTGCTTATTTCATCATTTCCAGTTATACTTCCATCTATAATATTTCCAATTATATTGTTTATTGTATATTTGTTTTCTACTGCTGTTGTTAATGTCTTTGAATCTACTGTTGTAGCCTTACCTGATATAGCAGAGGTTATTTCTTGAGAATCAACTTGATTATCATATAAGTAAGTTACTATATATTTACTTTCTGAATTCCATGCTATTTTATTATTTGAGTCTTTTGCATTTTCTTGCTTTATTGTTACTATGCCATTTTGATATGAATAACTAATGTTATCACCAGTAACATTTACTGATGTTGCAATATTGTTTCCTAATTTAGGTGATGCTAAAGAAAGTTCTTTAGTTAGAAATGGAATTTTATTTTCTTTTATTCCATCTGTAATTTCAAAACCTATCATTGTTTTTCCATCAGCATATTTTATATATCTAATTAAATTTTGGCTTATTGTATATTCTGAACTTGTTACCCAAGTTAAATGCTCTTTTACAGTTTTAGTAACATTTTCCTCGCTTCCTTTTGCATTAACATAAGTTGCTTTTAATGTAACTGTGCTATCTTTTGAGAAATCTTCTGTACTAATTCTATCTGATTTATTTATACTTGCTGGTATTGCAACATTTATTGATTCCCCAGCATTTATAGTATTTAATTCAACTTTGTTATCGCTAACTGACTTTACACTCTTATCAGTAACATCACTTAACAAATAGTTGTTTCCATCCGTAGAAACTTCTATATCTTTTAAATATCCTGTATTTAGTACATTTAATGTTAAATTCAATTTTGTACCATTTGTAATATCCGCAGTAGTATTGTAACTATCTCCTATTTTCGCGTTAAATTGTACATTTGCTTGTGATGTTGCAAGAGATTGTATATCATCTGCTGCATATACAGATGTAGTAATAAAGTTAACTCCTACTAAAGTAAATGTAAGTACCATTGCTATTAGCCTATTTAATTTTTTTTGCATAGTAATCCTCCTAAAATTAATTTACATAATTATATATTTTTATTATACAACCTTATAAAGCTTTTTTCAAGCTTTTTCAAAGCTTTTTTTTGTTTTTATGCAATTTATTGCCATTTTTTTGTTAAAATTTATAATTATACCTTTAAAAATTTAATAATTACGGAATCCATAATTTTTTTAATTCTATATTATGCTTCTGCGATATCTATTTTCAAATATCATTATGGTAATTTTGTACATATATATAATATAATTCGATTTTTTAATCGTCAAGCTTGCTTTTTTTAATTTTAGTAGCATTTTTATTGCACTTTTTTACGGGAATTCAATTTTAAGCTTAAATATTAATTTTTTATTACAAAATTGTAACATTAATAGAATTCATTCATATAATAATATAAGTAAAACTTTAATTTGCGTAAGTTATTTTTAATGTAATAATATCGCTTTTTAATCTTTTATTTAAAGTATTTTATTTTTGTAATATTTGATTGTAAAAAGAAAGGACGTGTTTTGAAGTTCATCAAAGGACTTTATAAACATATGTTAGGTTTTTAACTATGAACGATAATGATATGAACGAAATGATAAAAAAAGCTCAAGAAATGATAAAAAACAATCAAGTTCCTGATGACTTAAAAAGTATGGCTACAATGTTGCAAAATTCTGGAATGAATTTTAATAATTCTGCTAATTCCGCTAATTCTACCCAATTTGATAATTTTGACCATAATACTACTAATTCGCAATCAAGCAATCCAAATTCTGCATCTTCTAATAGTGTTCCTAATATAGATATGGCAACCCTAATGAAAATGCAAAGTATAATGTCTAAATTAAAAAGTAGTGACAATGATGATATGAGTAAATTGTTACTTTCATTAAAGCCATATATGCGAGATGAAAAAAAAGGAAAAATTGATGAATATATCAATTTAGTTAAGATGGGAAAAATGACTCAAATTCTTGAAACTTTTAAAGGAAATAATAATATTAAATAATTTTCCTTGTTAAATTTTATTTTTCATTTCTCATGTGATTTTTTTCTTTATTTTGTATTAGTTGTAAAATTTTCTACATAAAGATGATCAATTAGCTACAATTGCATGTAATTTGATTAGAAATATATAAAAAGGGAGGATCAATTAATGGATATAAGTAATTTGTTTCAATTTAATAAATTTATTCCTTTTGATGCTGAAGGCTGTATTAACATCATGGGATTTAAATTGCATTGTGATGATTTATTAATATTAGCATTATTGTTCTTCTTTTACACGCAAAAAGTAAAGGACAAATATCTTTTATTTGCCCTTTTCTTCTTATTATTATAGCAATTCTTAATTGTACATCTAAATACATATAACTGATAAATTCTTATTCAAACTCTATTTCTTCTTTTTCATTTACAAAGGCATAGGAATATGCTTGTACTTCTGTTTCTTCTCGTGTTCTTTCTTTTATAATACTTCCTATTCTTACTTGTAAAGAATCTATCATTCTAGCAGCTATTATTGCTTGCTCATTTCCCTTAGCTCCTGCATGTGCCATTCCCCTCAATGTTCCAAGAACTACAATATTATCCTCTGCTATTACCTCCGCTCCATAATTAACATCCCCTAAAACTACCACACTACCTTCAAATTCTATTTTTTGTCCAGAACGTAATGATGATTTATAGAATTTTGTCTCTGATGTTGCTATTTCTTTTCTAAAATCTTTTTTTATTCCATGTAATCCTAGAGCCCTAGGGCTATCAAAATCCACTTTAACATTTATTTCTTTTTCAATTTGATCTTGAATTTTATTAATTTCTGGAGTTTTTAATATCTTTCCAGTTACTAATATTGGGGTTTGTTCTTCTTTATAAAACCTTTTTAAATCTGGTAGTTTCTCTTTTAATTCACTAGTTATTTCATTCATTGTAGCATCATCTCTTATTTTTAATAAGATGTTTTCTTTTTTTAGAAAAATACCTATATTATTTGCCATCTTTAATCCTCTTCTTACTATTTAGATTTTTATTTTAGTTTATAATATTTTTATATAGAAACTTTTCTTTAGTTATGAATTATTAACTTTTCTATTTTAACTTTTCTATTTTTATGTCTTGCCTTTTTTATTATAACATACTTATATTTTTTTTCAACATTTTCTATTGCATTTTTAGTTTCTTTTTGCAATTTTATTATCTCCGCTCTTTTTAATCAGAAATTTATCTCACAGTTTGCATTTGAGTTGTAGCTGTGGTATCTTCTGTTATTTGTGAAGCATTCATTCCAAGATATTGTGCAAATATCGCTCTTGCAACTGGCGCTGTATAGCCACCATGTTCACCATTTTTTACATATACAGCTACTGCAATTTCAGGATCATCAAATGGTGCAAATCCCACAAACCAAGCATTTGTTCCATTATTTACAGAAGCAGACCCTGTTTTTCCTCCAACTTCTATATTGAAGTCTTTGAAATACGTATAAGCTGTACCTCCATCATCGCTTGTAACACCTTTCATACCTTTTCTTATTGCAGCTATTGTATCCTCCGATAATGACAAGTCAGAACCACTATTTCCTGTTATTCCTAATTTTTCGTTTACATAGGAATTTATATCATTTCTAGAAACTTGAGTTCCATTAGGATTATTTATTGATTTAATAATTGTAACATCCACATTTTTTCCACCATTTGCAAGCATTGCTGTGTATTTTGCCATCTGTACTGGAGTAAAATCATTATATAATTGTCCAATTGCAGTTTGTATAGTTTTACCCCCTGTCCACTCTTTGTCTACTTCTGGCGAAGATAATGTTCCTGAAATTTCATCTGGTAATTCTATTCCTGTTTTTTGACCTAATCCAAATGATTTTGCTACTTCTACCAACTTTTCAATTCCTGTCCTTCTTCCTGTTTCATAGAAAAAATAATTGCATGAATGCTCTATAGCTTCAGTTACATTTAGCCATCCATGCCCTCCTCTTTTCCAGCAAGTTGGTTGATAATCCTTAAAATAAGTATATCTATAAGTATCATTGATCTTTGTATTTAAATCAATTGCACCACTTTCAAGTCCTGCAATTGCAGTTACCATTTTAAAAGTAGAACCCGGTGCTGATTTATCTGAAATTGCTTTATTTACTAATGGGTGCCTTGAATCATTTATATAATTGTTCCAATTAGTTGTGCTTATTCCATCTGTAAATAAGTTTGGATCATAATTTGGATAACTTGCCATTGCAAGAACTTCTCCTGTTTTTACATTTATTACAACAGCTGAACCTTCTGAAGCTCCAGTTGCTCCTGATAAAGTTCCATCTTGCATTTTTTTAATATCATCTTCTAGTGCTTCTTCTGTTGCCTTTTGTAATTCTTCATCAATTGTAAGCACTACGTCGCTTCCGGAAACTGCTTCTTTTGAAATATATTCATCTGTTACAATTCCATCTACAGACATATCTATTTGTTTGATACCATCTGTGCCTTTTAGATATTTTTCAAAAACTTTTTCTATACCAGTTCTACCAATATAATCATTTTGTTCATAGTCTGGGTTTGCTTTTAATTCATCAGAATTTATTTTTGCAATATATCCCAAAATATGTGATGCAACTTCTCCATATGGGTATGCTGTTGTTGGTTCACTTGATGTGCTCACTCCAGGATAATTTGAGCTCATTTCGTTGAATTTATCACGACTTGCACTGCTTATATTAGTAGCTATTTTTACTGATTTTGTATTGCTATATCCATTTTGTTCTATTGCATATCTTAAAGTTATTATTTTTCTTGCATCGCTGTTATTATCTGTTGTTACTTTGTATCTATTTTTGTAATAATCAAAGCATGCTTGTGCATCATAAGTTGCATCAATATTATTACTCTTTTTCCAACTATCTGAATCATTACTTTTAAATGCCATTGGGTCAATACTAATTGGAAAATTGTCTATATATGTATCCCCATTTGACTCAAGTGTATTTGCTATTGATAATAGTGTATTGTTTAGTGTATCACTATCTATTTTAGTTTTATATAATTCAAGATTATATATCATTTTTGTTGAAACTAGTTTGTTTCCACTTGAATCCAATATATTTCCTCTTGCTGCCTTTAATACGGTTTCACGAGTAAGTCTAGTATTTGATTCTTCTCTATATTCTTGTCCATGTACAATTTGAAGATTAAATAATCTAACTAGTAAAATAATACCTATTATATATACAATAGCCATCATTATGTTGTATCTTATTTTACTGTTTTTTTTATCTTCCATTTATATACACTCCTTATGTATTTAAGTTTTAGGGTTATTACTTATAAACCAATAATGTTATGAATTGTTATTTTTCGTACCTTTTCATATACCAATTTATTTTTTACATATTTTATAATTTTTGTTTTTCAAATTTATACTTTATTTTTATTCTTTTTATTTATATTTTATCAAAAATATCTTGTTAAAATTCGTTTACCTTTACATATATCTTCAATATAATAGCCGACTTTTTTCACTAATGGATATAAAATTATTGTAATTAAAACATTATAAATAGTTTCAATTGATATTATAAATATAAAAGAATCTATTTCTATTGAAGCTCCATATTTCATAATACTTACTATATAAATTCCTATTTCATATAAAATCGTACTTCCTACTATCATTAATATTATTGTTAATAAATTATCTTTAGAGAAATTCTTATCAAAATATTCTCCAAGCAATCCTATAATTCCAAGAAATATCCCTGAAAATCCAATACTCTTACTTAATAAAAAGTCTAGTATAATCCCAAAGATTACTCCAAGAATTCCTCCTAGCTTTCTACCTGCAAATAAACCAATGAATAATGTTAATCCTATAAATAAATTGGGCATTACTCCCCTTATTGTAAACCATGTAAAGAAGTTAATTTGTAAAAAATATAATATTAAAAATGATAAAATTATTATTATTATTGCTTTAAATTTTTTCAAATTATCTCCTTTCTTTTTATAATATGAGTATTATATTTAATGTTTTATTATTATTATCTTTTTTTATTATTATCTTTTTTTATTTTTATCTTATTTTATTCTTATCTTTTTCTCTTATCTTTTTCTCTTATCTTTTCCTCTTATTTTTTCTTATTTTTTTCACTTTTTCTTATCTTTTTTCACTTTTTCTTATCTTTTTCTCTTATTTTTTTCTTTAATCTTATATTTTAGATATATTTTCCTTATATTTATAATCATTTTAAATTAATAACTTTGTTATTTCTTATTTAGTTATTATTAATACAGTTTCAAGTTTTTCAAAGTTTGTTGCAGTTTGTACTGTAGCATATCTATCGCTCTCATTTTTAGTATTAATTATATCTTTAATTGTACCTATTAATATTCCTTTAGGATATATTCCTCCAAGTCCAGAAGTTATTACTTCATCTCCTTGCAATATTGTTGCTTCTGCTGGAATATATGTTGCCTTTAAAGTAGCATTTTGTCCTAATTGACCTTTTAGCAAAATACTGTTAGAAGAAGTAGAAATCGTAGAACTTACTGTACTACCAGTATCTATAATTGTTTGAACCTTTGAAGTATTCTCAGTAACAGAGATTATGTGTCCTACCAATCCCGATTCTGAAATTACAGGCATATTAACTTGAAGTCCATCTTTTGTTCCAGAGTTTATTACAACTATTTTTTCATAGTTGCTAAAACTTCTTTCTATTACATAGGCTGGTACTGTTGTATAATCAGAATATTTATTTTTTAAATTTAAATATTCTTTTAATGTATTATTTTCTGATTTCAAAATCTCTAATTCTCTTACTGACTCCTGTAATTTGCTATTTTCAGACTTTAAATTCTCATTTTCTTCTTTTAGTGATGCTATATCACTTAATTCTTGTGTATTTCCAGAAATCTTATCTTTTAAAAATATAAAACCATTTTGTATTGGCATAAATATTTTGCTTATTGCATTTTCTGCTGAAGCTATTTTATCTGTACCTATATTAGATAATATTACAACTAAAATTAATATAATTATAGTAATAATAATTCCTATTGTATTGGTTTTATTTTTTTTCATATATAGTTCCCTTCTTTAAATTTTAAACTCTTTAATAAAGTATCAATTAAAATACCTTATTAATATAATTTCTAATTAACATTAAATAATTGTAAAACTTTTAAATTATATTTAACTGCTTTCACTTTGCAGTTAATATTTTTTTTGTTTTTGATTTAGTAAAACTTGTTTATATTTTTCAAAATCTTCAATAATCTTTTCTGTTCCGACTGCTACACATTCTAGTGGAGAATCAGCTATATACGTTTGGACTCCTGTTCTTTGTGCAATTAAGTTGTCTAAATTTCTAATTTGACCTCCTCCACCTGATATATATATTCCATTTTTAATTATATCAGCTGAAAGTTCTGGTGGAGTATTTGATAATGTATTAATTATTGCTTCTACTATGTCAGATATCGGTTTTCTCATTGCTTCTTCAATTTGCTTCGATGAAATCTCTACATTTTTTGGCAAACCTGTGTCAATATCTCTTCCTCTTATTTCTTTTGTTATCTCAGTCACAAGTGGCATTGCACAACCTAATTCTATTTTTAGATTTTCTGCTTGTGCAAGTCCTATTGAGATATTTTCCTTCTTTTTTAAATAGTTAGCGATGTTCTCATCTATTGCATTTCCTGCAATCTTAATTGATGTACTAGTTACAATTTCTCCTAATGAAATAACTGCAACTTCAGTAGTTCCTCCACCAATATCTATAATTATTTTTCCATTTGGCTCTAATATATTTAATCCTGCACCTATTGCTGAAGCCATAGGTTCATCTATTAAGTAAATTTCTCTTGCTCCTACTTGTAGAAATGCTTCTTCAACTGCTCTTCGTTCTACTTGAGTTATTCCTGATGGAACTCCTACAATTATTCTTGGCTTTCCTGCATTATATTTTTTGCAAACTTTTTTTAACATATTTTTAAGCATTAGGCTAGTAGCTGTATAATCAGCTATCGCTCCATCTTTCATAGGTTTTATAGCTCTTATTGTTTCTGGGGTTCTCCCTAACATTTCTTTGGCGTCTGAGCCTGTTGCTACTATTTCTGATGTGGCTTGGTCTATCGCTACTACTGATGGTTCTCGAAGAACTATCCCTTTTCCTCTTAATGTAATCAAAATGTTTGCAGTTCCTAAATCTATGCCTATATCTTTAGAACTAAATTCCATTAATCCCATCTTTAAATTCCCTTCTTGAAAATATGCTTTCATATTTATCATCGCCAATCACTATATGATCAAGTAATTGTATCCCCATAATTTCTGAAGCCTTTACTACCTTTTTCGTTAATTCATAATCTTGTATGCTTGGTGTCGGATCTCCACTTGGGTGATTATGTACTAATATAAATTTATTTACTTGCATCTTTATAGCTTCTGTTAATATTTGTTTTATAGTAACATTTGCAAAATTTGTTTCACCTATTACAACATTTTTAATTTTCAAAATCATATTTTTGTTATTTAGTAATATAACTTTTACAATCTCTTGTTTTTCAAATTTAAGTTCATTCATTAGTAAATCTGCTATGTCTTTTGGTTTTGTTACACAAATATTAAAGCTATTTATTGGTTTTAACATTCTTTTTGCTAGTTCACATATTGCTTTAATTTGTATTGCTTTAATCTCTCCAATTCCTTTGATAGATTTCAAATTTTCTATTGAAACATTTTGTAAATCTGCCAAAGAATTTCCTAGTAAAAGAATTCTGTTAGCTATACTCACAGAATTTTCTTCTTTTGTTCCTGTTTTAATTATTATTGCCAATAACTCAGCATTTGATAAGCTAAATTCACCATACATTTTTAATTTTTCGTATGGTCTCTCTGTTTCTGGCAATTCTTTCATTTTTAATGGCATAAAGTTTCCTTTCTGCCCCTACTTTTTTGATTTGTATAATATATATTAGATAATGTTTTTATTATATATTATAAAATCTTTTATTAAATTAAAATTTTCTATAAATAAATATTGCAATTATTATTCCTATTATGCTTGCAATATTAATTTTTATCATCAATCCTAGCGTTAGTTGTAATACTCCTAAGTCTAAAGTAAATGGTGTTGAAAATCCAAAGTCTTTACCATAAGAAAGCCAACTTAGCCATGATACTCCAGATGCTAATTGTCCTAGAAGCCCTCCTATTACTATTCCACATAACATAAATATTATTAATACTAACGTACTTTTTTCTCTTGTAGCCATTTTTTTACCTCCAATTTTTTTCTTACGAAAATGTGTTCTTTTTGACATTTGTATTATATCGTTTTTTATTATATTTTTCAAGTTTTTTTAATAAAAACTATTTCTTTTTTAAAATAGATATGGTATATTAATTTTATCTTAAGGAGGAAGTGTATGAAGTTTGAAAAACTTAGTGAAGATACATTAAAAATTACCCTAGGTTCTAATGAATTACCTAATAGTAATAATCTTGATGAATTTATGACCGATTCTTCTAATGCACGTAATACTTTTTTAAATCTTCTTGATAAAGCTAATGATGAAGTCGGTTTCATTACCAAAGATTATAAAGTAAAAATAGATGCGCAAGCTTTATATAATGGAAATTTTATTTTAACATTCACAAGATTAATGCATTTAAAAAGCAATAGAATCATTGTTCATCCAAAGAAAATTCAAAGAGAAAAAATCTTGTCAGATTTTTCTATATATAGATTTGAAAATTTCGAGGATTTTTGTAACTTTTGTACTTATTTAAATAATCACAATATAGATAAATTGTCTAAAATAGCTAATTACGTTAAATTATATTTATTAAATAATAATTATTATTTAGTATTTTATCGTTTGAATAAAAAATATGAAAATTATGTTGCGTTCTTTTCAACTATTGTAGAATTTTGTAAGTATTATTCTAGCAAGGAGCTTTTTATTTCTACATTAAATGAGAGAGGAACTCTTACTCTTGACAATAATGCCTTAATTACTTGTCAAAAATATTTTATATAAAAGTAATTATATGTAGCAGTTGATTTAAATATTTATATAGTAAGAAATCATAGCTTTCTTATTATATAACTAAAAAACTATGAAAATAAATAAATTTTCATAGTTTTTTAGTTGTAGTTATTCAATTGTTTCTATGAAAAAGTTGAGGTAGTTAAACCTCAACTTAATGTTTCTAATATACTTAGCTAGCTTTGCAAATTTATTAAGTATACAATTCTAACTATTATTTCTTTCTTTTTCTTACTATTGGAACTATTATTCCAGTTAATATTATTGCAATTGGTACTGCAAATATTATTGTAAGAACTATCTTATTTTGTGTATCTGTTGCAGCATTAAATGTTACAACTCCTGTATCTTTTCTTATTCTTATTGTATCTTCCCTATTTGACAAATAAGCAACTGTATTTAAAATAATGTCTTTGTTATATCTTTGTGCAATCGGTGTTGATGTGGTTTGTGAAATTTGTACAGTATAATTTGTTACGAATAGTGCATTTGAAAATGCAACTAATGTTGATGTTTTGTTGTCATCAATTTTTTTAGTTAATATTTCTCCCAAAGTAAATGATCCTGTTTCATCAGTGCTTAATTTTTGAGAAATATCTGATGTTACATTATCTCTATAATATGCCTGATCAGTAGTCTGAATAAATGGACTTGCTGTAACATTTAAACTGGTCAATTTGTCACTTTCAGCTGTTGTTATTCTTCCTGCGTCCATCATTAATATTGAACCATCTGTATAAATATCTTTTACTATGCTATTGTATGTAAGGTTTGGTATTATTAAATCTGGACTATTAGAAACCATATTACTTGAACTTCCTTCACATACTATTCCCTTTGAAAAGCTAATTCCATATTGTGACAATATTTTATTTACATTTACTAATGTTGAGCCTGAAGTATCTGATGTATTGAACATATATGGATCTTGCATCCATATTATTTTTCCTCCACCATTAATATAATTTTGTAATTTTGTTGTTTCTAAATCAGTAAAATCTTTTACTGGATTTGCAATAATTAATACATCACATTGTGATGGCATATCTGATGATAATAAGTCTATTGTATTTACATCATTTATTTCATTTACAATATATTGTGATAATAAATACATATATGAAGATGATGTAATTCCGTATTCTCCATGTCCTGTCAAGAAATATACTTGAGGCTTGCTTAATATTGTTACATCACATATTGCATTAGTTAATTTTTGTTCTGTTATATCTATAGTCTCATATGTTGTTTGATCATATGTGTACATATCACTTGAATCTATAACCTTATATCTTTGGTTTGAAGCAACAGCTACTAATTGAGATGTTGATGAGGTTACTCCATATTGTGTTGCTAAATCTGGTCTTTCAGTAGCGCTTACAATCTGTACTGTAATTTTTTCGTTTACATTATGATATTGATTTCCTAAGCTGACTGCAGTGCTGTCCTCATTGTACCCAAAAAAATACATTGTGACATTTTGTTCTATTTTAGCTACTTCTGTCTTTGATTCATCTGATAATGTATATAATTTTTGCTTAGTAAAATCAAGAGGAGTAATTGCCAATTTTTTAAATGCTAAATTTATTAGAATAAATGTTACGATTATTATAGCTACTAATAAAATTGTAAGTACAACATTTCTTAGCCATTTCTGTTTTATAACTTGTATAAATCTTCTCACTTATTTTTACCTCCTATTTTATATTCTTTCTTCTTTGTAATACCATTATTGTAAACAATATAAACATTATTGTAAATGATAATAATAATACCAAATTAGTTATTGAAATTGTTCCATTTATAAATGAGCCATAAAAAGCATACATTAGTGAAAAACTTTGAAATGATGTTATTGCATTAGGTAATATCCATAATACTATAAAAAATCCAATTGATATTATTGCTGATACTACCTGATTTTCTGTTATACTTGACGCGAACATTCCAAATGCAACATAAGCAATTGATAATAAAAACATACCTAATATTGCAACTAGTGTGCTTCCAATCTGTGGCTGTCCAAAATATTTTAGTATAAAGTAATACATTATTGTTATAGCCGTAGAAAGTAATACTACTAATCCTGCCCCAAAGAATTTTCCAAGAACTACCTGCGTTATACTCCTTGGAGATGTTAATAATAATTGTTCTGTGCCGTTTTTTCTTTCTTCTGCGAACATTCTCATTGTCAATATTGGTACAATAAATGTTAGAATTAATGTTGCCGATCCAAACATATTAGCAAATGTTGTGCTTTGGTACATGAACATATCTACATAGAAAAATAAGCTACACATAATTAAAAATATGCCTGTGTAAACATACCCAATTGGAGATAAAAAATATGATTTAAATTCTTTTTTAATTATTGCCCACATTATTTGTTACCTCCCTTTTTGTTTTCTATTTTAGTTGAATTTTGTGACTTTGATATATTTTTTATTTTTTTGACATCTATTTTTAGCTTATTAGAATCTAGCTTTACATCTGTTTTTGGCTTATTAGAGTTTGGCTTTGCAGCTGCTTTTGACTTATTAGAATCTAGCTTTGCAACTGCTTTTGACTTATTAGAATCTAGCTTTGCAGCTGCTTTTGACTTATTAGAATCTAGCTTTGCAACTGCTTTTGACTTATTAGAATCTAGCTTTGCAACTGCTTTTGACTTATTAGAATCTAGCTTTGCAACTGCTTTTTGTTTATTAGAACCTAACTTTACATCTGCTTTTTGCTTATTAGAATCTATTTCTTCATGTGTCGTTTGCTTTGCTTTTTGTTTAATGTTTGCTTTCCTTACTTTTTTCTCTACTTTTTCAAGTTGCTTTTGCAATTTTCTTTCTTTTTTCTTATTTTTATTTTCTAATTTTTTTGCTTTTTTCTCTGCTTTTTCTTCTTTTGCTTGAGCTTTTTCTTTATTCCATTCTTCATTAAAAGCATCTCTTTGGGCTTGCTTTTCTTTTTGTTTTTCTTCTTTTAATGCTATTCTTCTATCCTGCTTTGACATTTTGCTTAATTTTTCATCTCTTTCTCTTTGAGACTTAACTTCAGCAATTTGTTCATCTTTCATTTCTTGCTCTTTATCATTTATTAATTTTAAGAAAGCATCTTCCAAAGTAGTTTCAGATTTCTTTAATTCAAAAATAGTAATATCTTCTTTTGGTAATATATCAAATACTTGTTTTCTGATGTCTACTCCATCTTTAGCAATAATCTCATATTGCTTTGTCCCATCATGATTATCTTTTGTGACTTTAATCTCAGTTATATCTTGTAGTTTTAATTTTATATCATCCATTTTATTTGCTTTATCTTCAACAGTAACATATATGCTATTCTTTTCTTTCGCTTGTTCTTCTAGTCTTGCTGGAGTATCAACTGCAATAATTTTTCCATTATTAATAATAATTACTCTTTCGCAAATTTGACTAATTTCTGATAAAATATGAGAACTTAAAATTACAGTATGTTTCTTTCCAAGTCTTTTTATTAATTCTCTGATTTCAGTAATTTGTTTTGGATCTAATCCTACTGTTGGCTCATCCAAAATTAATACCTTTGGATTTCCTATTAAAGCACCTGCTAAACTTACTCTTTGCTTGTACCCTCTAGAAATATTTTTAATTAATCTTTTTTGTACATTGATTAATCCTGTTTCCTCCATTACTTGTTGTACAGCATTTTTTTTATCTTTTCTTTTGACATATTTTAAATCTGCCATATAATCAATAAATTCTTTTACTGTTAGTTCTGGGTATAATGGTACACTCTCTGGCATATATCCAATTTCTTTTTTGGCTTTTTTAGGTGTTTTTGAGACATCATATCCGTCAACAATAATTTTTCCTTTAGATGGCTCTATGTAACCTGTAATCATATTCATTGTAGTTGACTTTCCAGCACCATTTGGTCCTAAAAATCCTACAACTTCGTTATCCTTTACTTCAAAGTTAATATCATCTACAGCTACAAAATTTCCATATTTCTTAGTAACATTTTTTACTTCTATCAAAGTTTTTTCCTCCAATCCCTTATTTCCCTAAGAATACTTTTCACATATTATCACTATATCTTTTTTCTTGCAATATAATTTTTTAATTTTCACAAAAAAGTTACAATTATTTGTATATCCTTTTAAATTTGTAACGCTCTAAATTTATTATAAATATCTAAATATATTTATTTGAGGTTCTTCTATTTGTTTAAGATTGCTTTGTTTGTTTAAGATTGCTTTGTTTGTTTGAGATTGCTTTGTTTGTTTAAGATTGCTTTATTTATTTGAGATTGCTTTATTTATTTGAGGTTCTTTTGCTTATTTGTTTGAGGTTCTTTTGCTTATTTGATTGAAAATTATTTAATTAATAAAAAAGAAACTATGAACTCATAGTTTCTTTTGATTTTTTTCTTCTCTTTTAGTCTATTTTAAAAATGCTTCATATGCTCTATATGCTGTGTAAATATCATATTTGCTTGTTACCTCATAAGGTGAATGCATTGAAAGTAATGGAACTCCACAATCAATAACATCTACACCTTTGTTTGCTAATATATATGCAATGGTTCCTCCACCGCCTATATCAACTTTTCCTAATTCTGCAAGTTGGAATTTTACATCATTATTATTAAATAATCTTCTTATTTCTGCAACATATTCTGCATTTGCATCTGACGAATTATATTTTCCACCAGCGCCTGTATATTTATTTAAGCTAACTCCATGTCCTATAAATCCTGCATTTTTCATATCTGATACAGATGAATATATTGGATCTACTCCTGCATCAACATCTGCTGATAACATTTTTGATTTGCAAAATACTTTGTCTAGTAAATTAGGTCTATTAATTTCTAATTTATTTAATAATTCTGAAATAAATGTATCAAATACATGTGATTCCATTCCTGTATTTCCCATACTTCCTATTTCTTCTTTGTCTGAGAATAAGCATACTGCTGTTCTTTCAGGATTTTGTATATTTATTATCGCACGTAATGCAGAGTATACACATACTTTGTCATCCTGTCCATATCCTGCTACTAAACTTTCGTCAAATCCTAAAGTCCTTGCTTTAAAAGCTGGAACTATTTCTAATTCACTACTTACAAAATCTTCTTCTTTTATTCCATATTTTTTGTTTAATATTTTTAATATGTTTTCTTTAATTTTATCTGCCTCTTTTTCATCAGCTTCATTATCAGATATACTTCCTATCATTAAATCTAGGTTTTCAGCCTCTATTGCCTCAGATAATTTCTTTTGCATTTGTTCTTTTGCTAGATGTGGCAATAAATCAGTAATTGTAAATACTGGTTCATCTTCATTTTCTCCTAAAGATATTTGAACTTTTTCACCATTTTCTTTAATGATAACTCCATGAATAGCAAGAGGAATCGTTGTCCATTGATATTTCTTTATTCCGCCATAATAATGTGTCTTAAAATATGCAAAATCTCCATCTTGATATAGTGGATTTGGCTTTAAATCTAGTCTTGGAGAATCTGCATGAGCTCCTACTATGTTAATTCCTTCTTCCATACTTTTGCTTCCTATAACTGCTAAATAAATATTTTTGCATCTATTTACATAGTATACTTTATCTCCTTGATGAAGCTCGTTTATTTCTTCAATATTCCTAAATCCATTTTCTTTAGCAATATTTTCAGCTGATATAACAATTTCTCTTTCTGTTTTTGATGCATTTAAAAATGTCATATATTCTTTTGCAAAAGTAAATATTTGATTTTTTAAATCTTCAGATATATTCTCCCATCCTGATTTATTTTCTTTTTTTAAATCACTCATTATTATTTTCCTCCCTTGTTTGTATGGTAATGTGAAATTTTGAATTTTTAATAAGTTTCTCACATATCATTTTTATTGTTCCAAAAAAACATTCTATTATTCTTATATCACAAATCATAAATAATTACTATAAAAAATATATTTTTTTATAATATTTTTAATAATTTATTTTTACAAAGAGCCTTACATAAAATAAAACATTCTATATTTAAATATAGGATGTTTTTAAATGGTGAGCCAGAAGGGAGTCGAACCCCCGACCCACGGCTTAGAAGGCCGTTGCTCTATCCAACTGAGCTACTGACCCATTTATTGGACTTCTGTGTTATTATAATTTTCATATAACATTATTTATAATAACACAAAAGACTTTGGTTGTCAATAATTTTGTCTTAATTTTTATTAATTAAAATGTAGGTTTGTCAAACATATGTCACACTGAGTTGATATAAATACTATTTGAAGTACCTTTTTCTTTGCAAGCTATTTTACTTTACACATATATTCTTCTAACTTTTCCTTTGGACTCATCCATCCTA